>NZ_JBHZGN010000040.1:0-36480 GCF_049334135.1 Metapseudomonas cellulosilytica
GGGCAAGCAGATCGTTTGCGCGGCGATGCGCAAGCTGCTGCACATCGCCTATGGCGTGCTGAAATCGGGTCGGCCATTCGATCCGAAACTGGCCCTTGCCCACTAAGGGGCAAGACGGTATCTACGACCCATCAGCAATCCCTCACCCCAACCCATTCCCTGAAGGGAGAGGGGCTGTCCGTGCAGGCGTCCGGCCCTGGCGCGCTCCCTGTGGGTGAATTCATTCGCGAAGGGCCGCGCAGCGGCCCCGTAGGTTGGCGCTGAGCGCAGCGAAGCCCAACGTGGCCAGGCACCGAGCGGGATCCGGTTTCCCCAGCCCCTATCCCAAAGGGAGAGGGGAGCTATCCGTGCAAGGCATCACGTCCCTGTAGGGGCGACATTCTCATTGTTCTACTCCTGTGGATGGTTCTGCGAGCCTCCCCCTCCTGCCAGCATTCGCTGTATTGTTTTGTATATAGCGATAGGCGAACATTCGAAACCGACCGAAATGGTTGGCGATACCGGCAGCGGGAAGGTGCGCATCAGAGCGAAACTTGACTTTAAAGTCAAATCCCAAAAAGAATGCCCGCCTTCGCTATATAGTTTTTTACATAGCGAAACTCGAACAAGAACAGCCCATCCACCAGGAGTCACCCCATGAGTCATCGCCTTACCCGCGCCGCTGCCGCGCTCATCACCCTGTTCGCCCTGGGCAGCGCCTCGGCCGCGGAAGTCCAGGTGGCGGTCGCCGCCAACTTCACCGCGCCGATCCAGGCCATCGCCAAGGATTTCGAGAAGGACACCGGCCACAAGCTGGTCGCCGCCTACGGTGCCACCGGTCAGTTCTATACCCAGATCAAGAACGGCGCGCCCTTCGAGGTCTTCCTCTCCGCCGACGACAGCACCCCGGCCAAGCTGGAGCAGGAGGGCGACGCTGTCGCCGGCTCGCGCTTCACCTACGCCATCGGCACCCTGGTGCTCTGGTCGGCCAAGGACGGCTACGTGGACGCGAAGGGCGAAGTGCTGAAGACCGGCCAGTACAAGCACCTGTCCATCGCCAACCCGAAGTCCGCCCCCTACGGCCTGGCCGCCAGCCAGGTGCTGGACAAGCTGGGCCTGACCCAGGCCGTGAAGCCCAAACTGGTGGAGGGCCAGAACATCAGCCAGGCGCTGCAGTTCGTTTCCAGCGGCAATGCCGAACTGGGCTTCGTGGCGCTGTCCCAGGTGTACAAGGATGGCAAGATCACCAGCGGCTCGGCCTGGATCGTGCCGGCCGAGATGCATGAGCCGATCAAGCAGGACGCCCTGATCCTGAAGAAGGGTGAATCCAATCCGGCCGCCAAGGCGCTGGTGGATTATCTGAAGGGGCCGAAGGCTGCGGAAGTGATCAAGTCCTACGGCTATCAACTGTAAGCGCCGGACATCGTTCAAGGGTGGATAGCGCTTTTCTATCCACCATCGCGGCCAGACCGAACACCGATGGTGGACCGGTGAAGCGTGGTCCACCCTACGAAAGCGGGCCAGAGCGGGCGGCGACTCAGTCGTCGCCTTCCTCCATCGCGGCTTTCAATGCCTCATAGGCCGGCGCGGCATAGATGCCGACGTCCACGGCCAGTTGCATGACCTTCTCCAAGTCGTTCTTGTAGACCAGCACGCACTGCAGCTCGTCGTCCAGCGGCTCGCTGAAGTCCACCAGCACATAGCCGCCCTTCTCCGGGTAAAGGCTGCCCATCTGCACCTGAATACGGTTGAGCGCCTTGAGCGGCTCCACCTTCACCAGTTGCTTGGGCTTGAGTACGAAATTCACGCTGGGGCCGAAGGAGTCCACCACCTGCTGAAACAGCTGGTCGTAAGTGTCGGCCTGGAACAGCACGGTTTCCGGCAGGCTACCCACCACCACCCATTCGCCGAGGGGGATGGGGAAACTGTCGTCGTAGTTGATATCCGGGTTGGCGGCGAGGAAGGCGCCTGCATCGGCGTAGGCCTGGGCCGCTTCATCGGCGACGCGCTGGATCTCATCCTCGGCCATGCAGCCGGAGCTGATTGCGCCGATCAATTCGATAAGTTGCTGTTTCACGAGAGGAGCCCTGCCGCTTGAAGATCGAAAGCGCGAAGGATACAGGGAAGCCGCGCAGACATAAAAAAAGCGGAGGACCCTTGCGGGCCTCCGCCACTTCAGCACACCAAGCTGAGTAAATCAGGTCGTACGGATCAGATGATCGAAGGCGCTCAGCGATGCCTTGGCGCCCTCGCCCACGGCGATGACGATCTGCTTGTACGGAACAGTGGTCACGTCGCCGGCGGCGAACACGCCCGGCACATTGGTCTGGCCCTTGGCATCGACGATGATCTCGCCGCGCGGAGTCAGCTCCACCACACCCTTCAGCCAATCGCTGTTGGGCAGGAGGCCGATCTGCACGAAGATGCCTTCCAGTTCCAGGGTACGCAGCTCGTCGGTGCTGCGGTCCTTGTAGACCAGGCCGTTGACCTTCTGGCCATCGCCCTTCACTTCGGTGGTCAGCGCGCTCTTGATGATGGTGACGTTGGGCAGGCTGCCGAGCTTTTTCTGCAGCACGGCATCGGCGCGCAACTTGTCGTCGAATTCGATCAGGGTGACATGGGCGACGATGCCGGCCAGGTCGATGGCCGCCTCGACACCGGAGTTGCCGCCGCCGATCACCGCCACCCGCTTGCCCTTGAACAGCGGGCCGTCGCAGTGTGGGCAGTAGGCCACGCCGCGGCCGCGGTATTCCTGCTCGCCGGGGACATTCATCTCGCGCCAGCGGGCACCAGTGGAGAGGATCACGGTCTTCGCCTTGAGACTCGCGCCGCTCTCGAACTTCACCTCATGCAGTTCGCCCTCGGCCTTGGCCGGAACCAGGGCGGTGGCGCGCTGCAGGTTCATGATGTCGACGTCGTACTGCTTGACGTGCGCTTCCAGGGCGCGGGCCAGCTTCGGGCCCTCGGTTTCCCGTACGGAGATGAAGTTCTCGATGGCCATGGTGTCCAGCACCTGGCCGCCGAAGCGCTCGGCGGCCACGCCGGTGCGGATTCCCTTGCGCGCCGCGTAGATGGCGGAGGAGGCGCCGGCCGGGCCACCACCGATCACCAGCACGTCGAAAGCGGCCTTGGCGTTGAGCTTCTCGGCATCGCGGGCGGCGGCGCCGGTGTCGATCTTGGCGAGGATTTCCTCCACGCCCATGCGGCCCTGGGCGAACAGCTCGCCGTTCAGGTAGATGCTCGGCACCGACATGATCTGGCGCTCGTTCACTTCATCCTGGAACAGCGCGCCGTCGATGGCGACATGGCGGATGTTCGGATTGAGCACGGCCATCAGGTTCAGCGCCTGCACCACATCGGGGCAGTTCTGGCAGGACAGCGAGAAATAGGTTTCGAAGTTGAACTCGCCCTCGATGACCTTGATCTGTTCGATCACGTCACTGGCGAGCTTGGACGGATGGCCGCCCACCTGCAGCAGGGCCAGCACCAGGGAGGTGAACTCGTGGCCCATGGGAATTCCGGCGAAGCGCAGGGAAACATCCGCGCCCGGGCGGTTCAGCGAGAACGACGGGCGGCGGGCGTCGCTGCCATCGGTCTTCAGGGTGATCTTGTCGGTCAGGCCGACGATGTCTTGCAGCAGCCCGAGCAGCTCGCGGGATTTGTCGCCGTCATCGAGGGAAGCGACGATCTCGAACGGCTGGGTGACCTTTTCGAGGTAGGCCTTCAACTGGGCTTTGAGATTGGCGTCCAACATGTGCGAATTCCTTTATTGCGGGCATGAGTGCCCCTCGGCGGACAAGGTTCATCCGCCAGTACGGGCGAGGGGCTTTGATGCAGAGCGGACGGCTAGCGCCGCCCGCTTGGAGCAGAGAACTTAGATCTTGCCGACGAGGTCGAGAGAGGGCGCCAGAGTGGCTTCGCCTTCCTTCCACTTGGCCGGGCAGACTTCGCCCGGGTGGGCGGCCACGTACTGGGCGGCCTTGACCTTGCGCAGCAGTTCCTGGGCGTCACGGCCGATGCCACCGGCGTTGATCTCGACGATCTGGATCTTGCCTTCCGGGTCGATCACGAAGGTGCCACGATCGGCCAGGCCGGCTTCTTCGATCAGTACGTCGAAGTTCTTCGACAGGATCCAGGTGGGGTCGCCGACCAGCGGGTACTGGATCTTGCCGATGGTGTCGGAAGTGTCGTGCCAGGCCTTGTGGGTGAAGTGGGTGTCGGTGGACACGCCGTAGATCTCCACGCCCAGCTTCTGGAACTCGGCGTAGTTGTCGGCCAGGTCGCCCAGTTCGGTCGGGCAGACGAAGGTGAAGTCAGCCGGGTAGAAGAACACAACGGACCACTTGCCCTTCAGGCTGGCTTCGGTCACTTCGACGAACTGGCCCTTGTGATAGGCGGTGGCTTTGAACGGTTTGACTTCGGTGTTGATCAGAGACATCGCAACGTCCTCGTTGGGTTAGAAAATTTACCCGACGAAGACTATGGGGTTATTCCAAAAAGATCATATTGATTGAGGGCATCAGATTGATTGAGTACTTCAATCCTTGACCTGGACGCCGCGCCACCCGTGGGCTGCAGCGTCCAGGAGAGGTGCCTCAGCCCAGGCTTTCATCCAGCAGAAGCACCAGTTTTCCTTCCACCTTGTTGCTGGCAAGGGTCTCGAAGGCCGCCTCGGCGTTCCTGGCCGGGAAGGCCTTTTCCAACCGCGGCTGCAGGCGGCCCTCCGCGAACAGCGGCCAGACATGCTGGCGCAGGTCGCTGATGAGGTCGGCCTTGAACTGCTCGTCGCGGCTACGCAGCGTGGAGCCGATCAACTGCACCCGCTTGCCCAGCAGCAAGGCCATGTCCAGTTCGGCCTTGCGTCCGCCCATCAGGCCGATGTTCACCCAGCGGCCATCGGTGGCGGCCAGGGCCAGGTTGAGACTGGCGTAGTTGCCGCCTACCGGGTCGAGGATCACGTCGAAGGGACCGAAATCGCGCAGGCTTTCCAGGCCCTCGCCACGCAGGGCGCCCCCCTGGGCGCCGAGGGATTCGCAGTAGGCCAGGCGCTCGGCGGAACCGACGCTGACCCAGCAGGGGTTGCCGAAGGCCTTGCACAACTGGATCGCGGCCGAGCCGACACCGCTGGCGCCGGCGTGCAACAGCACCTTCTCGCCGGGCTTGAGCGCCGCCAATTGGAACAGGTTGAGCCAGGCGGTGGCATACACCTCGGGCAGCGCGGCGGCCTCGGCCAGGGACAGGCCCTCCGGCACCGGCAGCACGTGACGCGCATCCACCACCACTTCCTCGGCCATGCCGCCACCGGCCAGCAGGCAGCAGACCCGATCGCCCACCTGCCAGGTGCCGCTGCCGGCGCCGACCTCGCTGATCACCCCGGACGCTTCCAGGCCCAGGATGTCGCTAGCCCCCGGCGGCGGTGGATAAAGCCCCGCGCGTTGCAGCAGATCGGCGCGGTTAAGGCCGGCCGCGGCCACCCGAATGCGCACTTGTCCCACGTCACAGGCCGGACTGGCCCGCTCCCCCCACTCCACGCGTCCCTCGACGCCTTGCAATGCCTTCACGGTGCCTCCATAGTGAGCTTGGTCCAGACCCGGCGGCTCTGCCGGGCTTCCGCTTTGCGCCCTGGGAACCTGGCGCTCTCAAATACGGCCTAATATGCGTTATCACCAGTCCCAACGTCGAATCAGCATGAAGCGCTCCCTGATCAGTTCCGCACTCGCCCTGGCTCTCAGCGTCAGCGTCCTGCCGCTGCACGCTGCCCCAACCGCCCCGAACAGTTGGGACGCCCTTCAGCCCGACCGCGAACAGGTTATCGCCAGCCTCAACGTGGTGGAGCTGCTCAAGCGCCACCACTACAACAAGCCGCCGCTCAACGACGAGCGTTCGGTGAAGATCTACGAGGGCTACCTCAAGCTCCTCGACCCGGCACGGATGTACTTCACCGCCTCCGACATCGCTGAATTCGACAAATGGCGCACCCGCTTCGACGACCTGCTCAAGAGCGGCGACCTCGAGCCCGGTTTCGTCATCTACAAGCGTCATCTGGACCGTCTGAAGGAGCGCCTGGACTTCGCCCTGGCAATGCTCGAGAAAGGCGTCGACAAGATCGACTTCAACGTCGACGAAAGCCTCGAGACCGACCGCGAGAAGGCGCCCTGGGCCAAGGACCGCGCCGCCCTGGACGACCTCTGGCGCAAGCGCGTGAAGGATGAAGTCCTGCGCCTGAAGCTCGCCAAGAAGGAGCCCAAGGCCATTCAGGAGCTGCTGATCAAGCGCTACAAGAACCAGCTCTCGCGCCTCGACCAGACCCGCGGGGAGGACGTGTTCCAGGCCTACATCAACGCCTTCGCGCAGACCTACGACCCGCACACCCAGTACCTCTCCCCGGACAACGCGGAGAACTTCGACATCAACATGAGCCTGTCCCTCGAGGGCATCGGCGCCGTGCTGCAGAGCGACAACGAGTACGTGAAGGTGGTGCGCCTGGTGCCGGCCGGACCGGCGGAGAAGAGCAAGCAGGTGGCCCCGGCGGACAAGATCGTCGGCGTTGCCCAGGGCAATGGCGAGATGGTCGACGTGATCGGCTGGCGCCTGGACGAAGTGGTCAAACTGATCCGCGGCCCGAAAGGCTCCATCGTGCGCCTGGAAGTGATCCCGGCCAGCAATGCGCCGAACGACCAGACCAGCAAAGTGGTGGCCATCACCCGCGAGGCGGTGAAGCTGGAGGAGCAGGCGGCGAAGAAATCCGTCCTCAACCTCGAACATGAAGGCAGCAAGTTCAAACTCGGCGTGATCGAGGTGCCGGCCTTCTACCTGGACTTCAAGGCCTTCCGTGCCGGCGACCCCGAGTACAAGAGCACTACCCGTGACGTTAAGAAACTCCTCGGCGAACTGCAGCAGGAGAAGGTCGACGGCGTGGTCATCGACCTGCGCAACAACGGCGGCGGCTCCCTGCAGGAAGCCACCGAGCTGACCGGCCTGTTCATCGACCAGGGCCCGACCGTGCTGGTTCGCAACAGCGACGGCCGCGTCGACGTGCTGGCCGACGAGAACACCGGCACCTACTACACCGGCCCGATGGCCGTGCTGGTCAACCGCCTGTCCGCCTCGGCCTCGGAAATCTTCGCCGGCGCCATGCAGGACTACCACCGCGCGCTGATCATCGGTGGCCAGACCTTCGGCAAGGGCACCGTGCAGACCATCCAGCCGCTCAACCATGGCGAGCTGAAGCTGACCCTGGCCAAGTTCTACCGTGTCTCCGGCCAGAGCACCCAGCACCAGGGCGTGCTGCCGGACATCGAGTACCCCTCGGTGGTAGACACCAAGCAGATCGGTGAAAGCGCGCTGCCCGAGGCCATGCCCTGGGACAGCATCCGCCCGGCGATCAAGCCCGAACTCGACCCCTTCAAACCCTTCCTCGCCGAACTGAAGGCACGCCATGATGCGCGTACCGCGCAGAACCCGGACTTCGTCTACAGCCGCGAGCGCCTGGAGATGGCGCAGACGCTGATGAAGGACACCGTGGTCAGCCTCAGCGAGGCCAAGCGCCGCGCCGAGCAGACGGACATCGAAGCCAAGCAACTGGCGATGGAGAATGCCCGCCGCAAGGCCAAGGGCGAGGAACTCCTGAAGGAACTGAAGACCGAAGACGAAGACGCCGTGCCGGTGGAAGAAGAAAAGACCAAGCCGGAAGATGACGCCTACCTCACCGAAACCGGACAGATCCTCCTGGACTACCTGGGCCTGAACGCGGCGGTGGCAAAACATTAAATGATGTCATAACGCCGTCACACAACTGTCGTGAAATCCCGGGGCCGCATATGCGGCCCCACTCTTTTTCACGAGTAACACCATGACCGTCACCGAGCAGTTGAGCGCACTGGGCCCGATCCTCGCTCACGGCGACCTCCATAGCCTGTTCCAGCCCATCCTGTCGCTGTCGGAACGGCGCATCTTCGGCTACGAAGCCCTGACCCGCGGCCCTTCCAACAGCCCGCTGCATTCCCCGATGACGCTGTTCGCCGTGGCGCGCCATGCGGGGCGCCTGAGTGAACTGGAAATGGCCTGCCGCAAGAACGCGTGCCGTCGTTTCAAGGATCTGGAGCTCGACGGCCTGCTGTTCCTCAACGTTTCCCCCGAATCCCTGCTGGACCCGGCGCACCAGCCGGGTCGCACCCTGAAGATGCTTCAGGCCTTCGGTCTCCCGCCCAGCCGGGTGGTGATCGAACTCACCGAGCAGACTCCCACCGAGGACTTCAACCTGCTGGACACCGCCCTGCACCACTACCGTGCCATGGGCTTCTCCATCGCCCTGGACGATCTGGGCGCCGGCTATTCCAGCTTGCGCCTGTGGTCCGAACTGCGACCCGACTACGTGAAGATCGACCGCCACTTCATCGACGGCATCCACCAGGACGCGGTGAAACGCGAGTTCGTCGAATCCATCCTGAAAATGGCCAGGGCGTCCCGCGCCCAGGTCATTGCCGAAGGCATCGAACTGCCGGAAGAGCTGGCGGTGCTCGCGGAAATGGGCATCGACCTGGTCCAGGGCTACCTGTTCGGCCGCCCCCAGGAACACCCGTCCCGCGATGCGCGCGCGCTATTACCGGCAATGGAGTCGGTTGGTGGCATCGGCGAGGAGAACAGCGATCTCTCCGCCCTTCTCAGCGAACAGCCGGCCGTGCATCAGGACACGCCGATCCATGAAGTGCTGGAGGCCTTCCGTGCCCAGGCCAACCTCAACTCCTTGGCCGTACTGGATTCCCTTCAGCAACCGGTGGGCATCGTCCATCGCCACCTGCTATCGGAAGCCCTGCTCAAACCTTTCGCCACTGACCTCTTCACGCGAAAGCCGGTGAGTCGCCTGATGAGCACGGATTTCCTGGCCGTGGAGATGGGGCAATCACTGCAACAGGTCAGCCGGCTCATCACCAGCCGCGCCCGGCAGCGCATCGAGGAAGACTTCATCATCGTTCTCGACGGGTGTTACCGGGGGTTAGGCCGGGTGATCGACCTGCTCAAGCTGATCACCGAGCTGAAGATCCAGCAGGCCCGCCACGCCAACCCGCTGACCCTGCTGCCGGGCAATGTGCCCATCCAGCAGTGCCTGACCCGTCTGCTGCAGCAGCGCCGCCAGGCAGTGATCTGCTATGTGGACATCGACAGTTTCAAGCCCTTCAACGACCTCTACGGCTACGCCAGGGGCGACGAGGTGCTGCTCTGCCTCGCCCAGTGCCTCAGCGAACGGGTGGACCCGGCGCGGGACTTCGTCGGTCACATCGGCGGCGACGACTTCATGCTGGTTCTGGGTTCCGAGGACTGGCGCATGCGCCTCAACCATCTGCTGGAGGATTTCCAGGGTCAATGCCGGCGCTTCTACCGCAGCGATCACCTCCAGGCCGGCTGCTTCGTCGCCCACAATCGCCATGGCCAGCGCGAAGAGTTTCCGCTGCTCTCCCTCTCCATCGGCGTGGTGCCCCTCAAGCCGGAAGACGGCACCCGGCTGGACGCCTCGCAACTGGCCGGGCTGGCCTCGGAAGCCAAGCGCCACGCCAAGGCCATGCCGGGTTACAGCCTCTATGTCATGGATGCGGAGTAAAGCGCCGCTGCGCGTGGGAAGCCGTTCAGAGGCCCAGTTCGGCAGCCCGACGGGCCGCCTGCTCGGCGGCATCGGCATCGGGCGCCAGGCCCGGCCCGCCGTCGCGGTAAAGATCGGCCAGCTTGCGCGCGGCCAACGGGTGGCCAGCATCGGCGGCCAGACGCCACCAACGTGCGGCCTCGGCCGCATCCGGCGCCTGCCGGGGATCGCCGGCAAGGCTCAGCATGCCCAACTGGTAGGCAGACTTGCCGTCACCGGAGCGGGCCGCCAGGCGCAGCAGGCGAATACCCTCCTCCCGCACCCCGAACCCCTGCCCGCGATGCAGCAACAGGTGGCCGTAGAAGCTCTGGGCCGCCACGTCGCCCTGGGCAGCCATACGCGCGTACTGGCCCTGCATCCACTGCCAGGCGCGGGGGTGCGCCACCAGTTTGGGGAAGCGCATCAGCCAGCGCGCCACCTGGTAGCCGATCCGCGCCCGCAGCCTCCAGAGCATCACTGCTCCTCGGGATAACTGAACTCGAAGACCCGCACCACTTCGGAGGCATGCCAGGACGCAGCGGCGGTGCCATCCGGCGGACCGGAGAAGCGGCCCAGACGCTCGACGCACTCGAAGAAACCCGTGCGCGGCAGCCGGCTGGCGCCCTGGCTGATCACCAGGGAGCTACGCAGCGGACGCTCGGCGCGGGCATCGAGGGCAGCCAGGTGTTCGAGGGCGGCGGTGAGGGTCTGCATGGCCGGGGACGGCAGTTGCAGGCGCTCGATCAACGCCCGATAGGTCAGCAGGTGGCGCTGACGGCGGGCGTCCTCCAGTTCATCCAACAGGGCTTGCCAATGCTGGCGGCTGATACGCAGGCTCAAGATCCGGACTCCCAGCCGGCTACCCCGAGTACGCGGGCAAGGCCGCGCTTGATGGCTTCGTCAGGCTCGCGCTCGCCACTCTCGATCAACCCCAGATAGTGAGGGCTGATGCCCACGGCGCGGGCCAGTTGCTCCAGGCTCTGCCCCTGGGCCTCGCGCAGCGACTTCAGTTGCCCGAGCGCCGTCCTGGTGGTTTCAGCAGCCGGTTCGGCAGCGGCCTGGCCGGCGGCGCGCAACAGCGCCTGGTACTCGGCCCAGGGCAGTACCGCGTACTCCGCCTGGCCGTCACGCATGATCACTTGCACACTCATTGAAGCTCCCCGTGGAACGCAGTGCCGACTGCTTCAGCACCTCCATGCAGGCGGCCATATTATCAGGCCGAGCGCCCGCAGAGGGTGAACTATACTGCGTCCACCAGGCGGGGGAAGGCTCGTGACGCGGCATTTTCATGTGGTTTTCTGGATACTTGCCAGCCTCTGGCCCGGGCTGTTGCCGGCCGAAGAGCTACGCTGGGGCTTCGGCCCGGCGGACGGCATGCCCTATGTGGACGTGAGCGATCACGTACTGCTCGGCGGATTCATCCAGCGCCTGGGCGAACGCATCGCCAAGGACCTCTCGGTGCAGGTGAGCTTCGTCGAAACCCCCAACAAGCGAATCGAGGAATCCCTCAGGAGCGGGCGCATTCACCTGATCTGCAATTCCAATCCCGAATGGATGATGGACGCCTCGACCTATCACTGGTCGCCGCCGTTGCTCGAAGAAGAAGATGTGCTGCTGCAGCATCGTGACTCACCGCCCATCGCCGGCCTGAGCGACCTGCGCGGAAAGGTGGTGGGCACCAGCCTGGGCTACGCCTACAGCATGCCGCTGATGGAAGCCTTCGCGAACAACGAGGTGGTGCGCAAGGACGTACGTGACCTCGACACCCGCCTGAACCTGCTCAGCCGCAAGCGCCTCGACGCCGTGATCGACATGCGCCGCTCCCTCACCTATGAACTGGCGCTACACCCCAATCCAGCCGTGGTGTTCAGCCCGTGGGTCGTCGATCGCTACCTGCTGCATTGCGCCTACGGCAGCCATCTCCCGGTTCCCGCCGAGCGGCTGGACGTCGCACTGCAGAGCCTGCGGGACAGCGGCGAACTCGACCGCCTGCTGCAGGGTGAACAGCGGCGAGCCGGACTGCAGGTCCGTTAGGCGTCGGGGGCCGGCAGGCGCTCCAGGGCCGCCCGCACCTCCGGCGTCTGTGCCGCGCGCCAGGCGCGGAAGGCATCCAGTTCACCACCCCAGGTCTTCAATACCCAGGCCAGCACCGCCAGGTCATCGATGAAGCCCATGCCCACCAGCCAATCCGGCAAGGCGTCCAGGGGAGTGACGAAATAAAGCAGGGCACCCACCACGGCGAGAAAGGCTTTCGGGTTGATCTGCCGGTACTCGCCGCGTAACCAGGCATTGGCCAAGGACAGTAACAGTCGCAGGTCATCCTTCACCGTCCCCAACCGACCGCTCTGGTTCGCGCTTTTGCGGGACACCGCCAGCAACAGCGACGGCAAACGCCCCCCGGCGAGGAAACGCTGGGCCAAAGTCAGGTAACGCTGGAAATTCCAGGGTGCGTTCATCGGTATTCCTCGGCAGAAGCTTGGTCCAGAGCGCTCGGCGCGGTTATCCACGATTTCTGTGGATAACCTTGTGAACAGTTTTTCACAGATTCGGGAAAAGGCCCATGACATGGGGCTCCGCGTCAGATCGGGCAAATTTTACCCACTACCAAAAGACCAGCAAAATCAAGCATTTGACCAGTGGGTCCGCAATGCGACTACAGGTCGCACTCGACACACGCGTGGCCACCCGGTCATGTGCATAACCGTAACACTTTCCCATTGCGCCACTCGCGTTGTGACCGAAAGGCCGGCTTGCGGCTCAAGCGGGACCACAGCGGAAACGAAAACGCCCCGTCGGGACGGGGCGTTATCGGGAAAACTTCCGCTTACTGCTTGTCAGCGGCAGCATCCTTGATGCCGATCAGCTCCAGGTCGAACACCAGCACCGAGTTGGCCGGAATGGCCGGGCTCGGGCTCTGCTCGCCGTAGGCCAGTTCGCTGGGGATATAGAGCTTGACCTTCTCACCCACGTGCATCAGCTGCAGACCTTCGACCCAACCCGGGATCACGCCATTGACCGGCAGGTCGATGGGGCTGCCACGCTGAATGGAGCTGTCGAATACGGTGCCATCGGTCAGCTTGCCTTCGTAGTGGACGGTCACCACGTCGGTGGCCTTGGGCTGCGGACCTTCGGCCTTCTTCACGATCTCGTACTGCAGGCCGGAGGCGGTGGTCACCACGCCTTCGCGCTTGCCGTTGTCTTCGAGGAATTTCTTGCCGGCCTTGGCGTTCTCGGCGTTCAGCGCGGTCATGCGCTCTTCGGCACGCTTCTGCAGGAAAGCGAAGGCTTCGACCAGCTCTTCGTCCTTCAGGCGCTGCTCCTTCTTGCCGATGGCGTCTTCGATGCCCTGGGCGACAGCCTTGGGATCGAGGTCGTCCATGCCTTCCTGGGCGAGGCTCTTGCCCATGTTCAGGCCAATACCGTAGGAGGCCTTCTGGGCCGGGGTCTTGAGTTCGACGCTGGTCTGCGAGTCGCAGCCCGCGAGAACCAGGCCCACCAGGGCCACAGCGGCTGCCAACCGATGTTGTTTCATGCTGAATCCTTGTCTGTCGCCGTGATGGCAATACGATGGAGCAGCGAGCTTATCAGGCCGCCGCAACTAGTGGCTATGGGCAATAGGAACAGAGACTTGGCGATAAGTTCAGCGACTTACGCCGCATCACGTAAGCAATGTTGTCGGAATTACCGGACATTTCCCAGGCGCAAGAAAAAGCCCCCAGGTATCGCTACCTGAGGGCTTTTGTATGGCGCAGCGGACGGGACTCGAACCCGCGACCCCCGGCGTGACAGGCCGGTATTCTAACCGACTGAACTACCGCTGCGTGTATCGCGAAAATGGTGGGTGATGACGGGATCGAACCGCCGACCCTCTGCTTGTAAGGCAGATGCTCTCCCGGCTGAGCTAATCACCCGGATGAGATCCAACAAGGGATCTCACTCTAAATTAAAAGCCCTCAGGCATTTACCTGAGGGCTTTTGAATATGGCGCAGCGGACGGGACTCGAACCCGCGACCCCCGGCGTGACAGGCCGGTATTCTAACCGACTGAACTACCGCTGCGCGTAACTGCGAAATTGGTGGGTGATGACGGGATCGAACCGCCGACCCTCTGCTTGTAAGGCAGATGCTCTCCCGGCTGAGCTAATCACCCTTCACTCTCGAAGTGGGGCGCATTCTAGAGAGGTATCCCTACCCTGGCAAGCCCCTTTCGAAAAAAAAATTTCAGGCCTTCCAAAGGCTTAGCTCAGGGTTGAGCCGGAAGCCTCCCGATGAGAATAATGCGCGCTTTGTGTCCGGAGGTTTTCCCCCTATGTGGTTTCGCAACCTGCTTGTCTACCGCCTCACCCAGGATCTGAACATCGATGCCGAGGCGCTGGAAGCCGCGCTGGCCACCAAGCCGGCACGCCCATGCGCCAGCCAGGAGCTGACCACCTACGGTTTCGTGGCGCCCTTCGGCAAAGGCCAGGATGCGCCGCTGGTGCACGTCAGCGAAGGCTTCTTCCTGGTGGCCGCGCGCAAGGAGGAACGCATCCTCCCCGGCAGCGTGGTGCGTGATGCACTGAAGGAGAAGGTCGACGAGATCGAAGCCGAGCAGATGCGCAAGGTCTACAAGAAGGAGCGCGACCAGCTGAAGGACGAGATCGTCCAGAGCTTCCTGCCACGCGCCTTCATCCGCAAATCCGCCACCTTCGCCGCCATCGCCCCGGCCCAGGGCCTGATCCTGGTGGACGCTTCCAGCCCGAAGCGCGCCGAAGACCTGCTCTCCACGCTGCGCGAAGCCATCGGCTCGCTGCCGGTGCGCCCCGCCTCGGTGAAGATCGCCCCCACCGCCACCCTCACCCAGTGGGTCCAGACCCAGGAAGCCGCCAGCGACTTCTATGTGCTGGACGAGTGCGAACTGCGCGACACCGACGAAGACGGCGGCGTGGTGCGCTGCAAGCGCCAGGACCTGACCAGCGACGAAATCCAGCTGCACCTGACCTCCGGCAAGCTGGTCACCCAGCTGTCCCTGGCCTGGCAGGACAAGCTGTCCTTCATCCTCGACGACAAGCTGGTGATCAAGCGCCTGCGCTTCGAGGACCTGCTGCAGGAAAAGGCCGAGCAGGACGGCGGTGACGACTCCCTCAGCCAGCTCGACGCCAGCTTCACCCTGATGATGCTCACCCTGGTGGAGTTCATTCCCCAGCTCTTCGAAGCCCTCGGCGGCGAAGAAATCCCCCAGGGCGTCTGACGCCCGTCCGCGCCCGGTCCGCCGGGCGCGCGCTCTCCTGACAAGGACTCCCCATGCGCGCACTGGCCGCCCTGAGCCGCTTCGCCGGCAACACCTTTGCCTTCTGGGTACTGCTCTTCGCGGTGATCGCCTATTACCAGCCTGGCCTCTTCCTGCCGTTGAAGGAGGCCATAGTGCCGCTGCTGGGCGTGGTGATGTTCGGCATGGGCCTGACCCTCAAGCGCCACGATTTCGCCGAGGTGGCCCGCCGCCCCTGGCGGGTCGCCCTGGGCGCGGTGGCGCATTTCGTGATCATGCCCGGCGTGGCCTGGCTGCTCTGCGAGCTGCTGAGCCTGCCCCCGGAGATCGCCGTGGGCGTGATCCTGGTGGGCTGCTGCCCCAGCGGTACCGCCTCCAACGTGATGGTCTGGCTGGCCCGCGGCGACCTCGCCCTGGCGGTGGCGATTGCGGCCGTCACCACGCTGCTGGCGCCGCTGCTCACCCCGGCGCTGATCTGGCTGCTGGCCTCGGCCTGGCTGCCGGTGTCCTTCACCGGATTGCTGTGGTCGATCCTCCAGGTGGTGGTGGTGCCCATCATCCTCGGCCTGGTGGCGCAACGGCTGCTGGGCCGGCGGCAGCAGCAGGCGGTGGAAGTGCTGCCACTGGTCTCGGTGAGCTGCATCGTGGTCATCATCGGCGCAGTGGTGGCCGCCAGCCAGGCACGAATCGCCGAGTCCGGCCTGCTGATCCTCGCGGTGGTCATCCTGCACAACGGCTTCGGCTTCCTCCTGGGCTACTTCACCGGCCGCCTGTTCGGCCTGCCGCTGGCCCAGCGCAAGGCCCTGGCCATGGAAGTGGGCATGCAGAACTCCGGCCTCGGCGCCGCCCTGGCCAGCGCGCACTTCTCGCCTCTGGCCGCCGTGCCCAGCGCGCTGTTCAGCGTCTGGCACAACATTTCCGGCTCCCTGCTTTCCACCTGGTTCCGGCGCGTGAAGGAAGAACCGCATACCGACTGACGCCTTTTCCCACAGCCGCCCGGCCTGGCGGACTTGCCCAAATGGTCAGGATGTGCAAAATACTGCGCAGCGTAAGGACGACCTTACCACTCTGCGAGTGTTCACCGGGGACGGCCCCAGTTCAATCTGTCGTCCCTGTGGAGGTCACCATGTCCTGGATCATTCTCTTCTTCGCCGGCCTGTTCGAGGTGGGCTGGGCCGTCGGCCTGAAGTACACCGAAGGCTTCAGCAAGCCGCTCCCCACCGCCCTCACCGTCGCCGCCATGCTCGTCAGCCTGGGCCTGCTGGGCCTTGCCATGAAGGAGCTGCCGCTCGGCACCGCCTACGCCATCTGGACCGGCGTTGGCGCGGTCGGCACTGTGATCGCCGGGGTCATCCTGTTCGGCGAGTCCATGGCGCTGGTGCGCCTGCTCAGTGTCATGCTGATCATCAGCGGCCTGATCGGGCTCAAGCTCAGTCACTGATCCCCCCATGAAAAAGCCCGCCGATTGGCGGGCTTTTTCGTTTCAGCGCGCGTCGCCGCGCAACTCGGCCACCTGCACCTGCAGGGCCTGGCGATCGGCCGATTCCGGCGACATGGGCGCGCCGGCCACCAGGCGGATGCGCGACCAGAAACGGCGGAAGACGCCCTTGGCCGGGTCGCGGCTGAAGAAACTGCCCCAGAGGCCCTGCAGCGCCATCGGGATCACCGGAACCGGGTTCTCCTCGAGAATGCGCTCGATACCGCCCCTGAACTCGTTCAGTTCACCGTCGGAGGTCAGCTTGCCCTCGGGGAAGATGCATACCACCTCGCCATTGTTCAGGTACTCGGCGATCTTCTTGAAGGCCGCGTCATAGACCAGCAGGTCTTCATGGCGCGCAGCGATGGGCACGGTCCCGGCGGTGCGGAAAATGAAGTTCAGCACCGGCAGCTGGTAGATCTTGTAGTACATGACGAAGCGCACCGGCCGCCGCACCGCGCCCCCGATCAGCAGGGCATCGACGAAGGACACGTGGTTGCACACCAGCACCGCCGGCCCTTCCTCGGGAATCGCCTCCAGCCCCTTGTGTTCCACCCGGTACATGGAATGGCCGAGCAGCCAGACCAGGAAGCGCATGGTGAACTCGGGAACGATCTTGAAGATGTAGCTGTTCACCGCGATGTTCATCAGCGACACCACTAGGAACAGCTCGGGGATCGACAACCCGGCGACGCTGAGGAAAAGGATCGAGGCAATCGCCGACACCACCATGAACAGCGCGTTGAGGATGTTGTTCGCGGCAATCACCCGCGCCCGCTCGTTCTCTGCCGTGCGAGCCTGGATCAGGGCGTAGAGCGGCACTATGTAGAAGCCGCCGAACAGGCCGATACCGAGGATATCGGCGAGGATCAGCCAGGCCTGGCCATGCCCCAGCAAGGCCAGCCAGTCATGGGGAACCGCGCCCTGCGGGAACTCGCCCGAATGCCACCAGAGCAGCAGGCCGAACAGCGTCAGGCCGATGGAGCCGAAGGGCACCAGGCCGATCTCCACCTTGCCGCCGGACAGCCGCTCGCAGAGCATCGAACCCAGGGCGATGCCCACCGAGAACACGGTGAGGATCAGGGTGACCACGCTCTCGTCGCCATGCAGCAGCTCCTTGGAATAGGCCGGGATCTGGGTCAGGTAGACCGCACCGAGGAACCAGAACCAGGAGTTGCCCACCAGGGAGCGCGACACCGATGGCCGCTGGCCGAGCCCCAGGCGCATGATCCGCCAGGACTGGCGGAAGATGTTCCAGTCCAGTTTCAGCTCCGGCAGCGCCGCCGCCGCGCGGGGAATGCCGCGGCTGGCCAGGTAGCCCAGGCTGGCGGTAATGACAATGGCGCAGGCCACCACCGGCTCGTAGCGCTCCACGGACATCATGATGCCGGCGCTGATGGTGCCGGCGAGGATGGCCAGGAAGGTGCCCATCTCCACCAGGGCGTTGCCGCCCACCAGCTCGTTCTCCTGCAGGACTTGCGGCAGGATCGAATACTTCACCGGGCCGAACAGCGCCGAGTGTGTGCCCATGGCGAACAGCGCCAGGAACAGCAGCGGCAGGCTGTCGAAGAAGAACCCCAGGGCGCCCACCGCCATGATGGCCACCTCCGCCAGCTTGATGGCACGGATCAGCGCGTCCTTGGCGAACTTCTCGCCGAACTGACCGCCCAGGGCGGAAAACAGGAAGAACGGCAGGATGAACAGCAGTGCGCAGAGGTTGGTGAAAACGCTCTTGTCCCCTGAAATGGCGAGCTTGTAGAGGATGGCGAGGATCAGCGACTGCTTGAAGATGTTGTCATTGAAGGCGCCGAGCAGCTGGGTCACGAAGAACGGCAGGAACCGCCGCGTGCCCAGCAGGGCGAATTGCGAGTGTTGGCTCATCTTCCTTGGTACCTGGTGGTTGGCAGTGGAATAGCCCCGGGCAGTCGAAACTGCACGTTGCAGATTGGACAGCCGGACACTGGCCGAAAGCCACATTCACCCATGCTGTAGGAGCGAATTCATTCGCGAAGCAGCCCGGAGGGCTGCGTTTGCCAACAACGGCACGCCTCTTTCGCGATTGAAATCGCCCCCACAGGATTGGAGGCCTTGCCTAGCCGTGTAGGGTGGATAGCGCTTTTCTATCCACCATCCAGGCGGTGCACGACACCGATGGTGGAAATCCCCGAAGGGATTTCCACCCTACGCGCCGAATGACAGGGAATCTCCCGCTCAGATCGGCAACTGCCCCAGCGCCCAGCGCAGCAGGAAGAACAGCACCAGGCCGCCGAGGATGGTCGCCAGCAGGTGGCGGCTCAGGGCGGCGATCAGGATGGCGCCGAGCCCGCCCAGCAGATAGGCGTTGTCCAGGGCCAGGTGGAAGTGCTGGCCGTCGGGCATCAGCATGCCTGGCACCACGATGGCGGTGAGCACGGCGGTCGGCACATAGTGCAGGCCCTGGCGCACCACGGGCGGGAAGCTCAGGTTCGGCCAGGCGAACAGGCTGTAGCGGATGGCGAAGGTGATGGCCGCCATGCCGAGGATCAGGAGCCAGGTTTGCATGAGATGCCCTCCCCCATCAGATCGAGGCGATAACGCCGCTCCAGCACCACACCCACGGCGATGCCACTGAGGGCCGCCGCCATCAGGCCGAGCTTGTAGGGCAACCCCTGGCAGGCCAGGGCCACGGCGCCGGCCACCAGCGCAGCGGCCACCTGCGGCTTGTTGCGCAGCATGGGGACGACGATGCCGATGAAGGTGGCGAGCATGGCGAAGTCCAGTCCCCAGGCCGCCAGGTTGGGCACCGCCTGGCCGAAGATCACGCCCACCAGGGTGCAGAGCTGCCAGTTCAGGTACATGGCCAGGGCCCCGCCGAAGAAATACCAGTGCTTGTGCGGCGACGCGTCCTTCTCCGCGTAACGGTGCTGGACCACGGCGAAGGCCTCGTCGGTCAGCCAGAACGCCAGCGGCATCCGCCAGCGGGTCGGCAGGTGACGCACGAACGGCTGCAGGGTGGCACTGTAGAGAGCATGGCGCAGGTTGACCACGAAGGTGGTCAGCAGTACGACCGCGGCCCCGGCGCCGCCACCGAGCAGGGTGATGGCGATGAACTGTGACGAACCGGCGAACACCAGCAGCGACATGCCCAGGGTCTGCCAGGCGGACAGCCCGGCGCCGCCGGCCAGGGTGCCGAAGATGATGCCGAAGGGAATGGCGCCGACGATCATCGGGACGATGTCGCGAGCGCCGTGAATGAACTCTGTGGAACGGGACATGGGGCCTCCTTGTCCCGGAAGGCTAGCGCCCCGCCATCAGTACGTCTTGAACGATCTTGCGCAGGCGTTGCGGTATTCGCCTGGCCCCACGCCGTAGGCCTGCTTGAACTGCCGGGTCAGGTGGCTTTGGTCGGCGAACCCCAGCTGCGCCGCCACGCTGGCCGGCGCGCAGCCCGCCTTGAGCAGCGCACGGGCCTGGTCCAGGCGCTGCTGCTTGAGCCAGGCGTGGGGCGGCATGCCGGTGGCACGGCGGAAGGTGCGGGCGAAATGGAACGGCGAGAGCTTGACCATGGCGGCCAGCTCCTCCAGGGACGGCGGCTCGGCAAGGCGCGCGGAAAGGATTTCCCGCGCCTGGGCCACGGCCCGGGGCTCCTTCCCGGCCTCACGGGGTACGGCGATGTGCGCATGACGCCGGAACAGCAGCAGGATCGCCTCGCGCCACGCCGCCTGGACCTGCAGCGCGAGGGCGCTGCCCTCCAGCATCCGGTGCAGCATCAGGAAGCTGGCAGCCACCTCGGGGTCCTGGATGACGCTGTCGGCGAATCCGGGCAGGCCGCCCTCGCAGATATCCAGTTCTTCCAGCACCTCGCTGACCCGTTCCAGATCAGGGTAGAAGCCGCGATAGCGCCAGCCCTGCTCATGGGCCTTGGAGCCGGTATGCAACTCGTCGGGATTGATCAGCACCATGCTGCCCACCGGCGCCAGGTGGTCGCTACCCCGGTGACGGAAGCGCTGGGCGCCGGACTCGATCACCGTGAACACGTAGCCTTCGTGCACATGGGGCGCGAAACGCTGCTCGATGTAGCGGGCATGGAGCAGCTCCACTCCGCCCAGTTCCCGGGCCTGCCAGAAGCGCGTGCTCTCGCCGCTCGCCATAGCCATTACGCGCTGAACAGCGCCTCCAGGCGTTGTTTGACCTCCGGCCAGTCGCGGTCGGTGATGCTGTAGAGCACGCTGTCGTCGAGCCGGCCATCGGCCAGGCGCCGGTGGTTGCGCAGCACGCCTTCGCGCTGGGCACCGAGCTTCTCGATGGCGCGCTGGGAGCGCAGGTTGCTGGCGGCGGTCTTCAATTGGACGCGCACCAGCTCCCACTCCTCGAAGGCATGGCGCAGCATCAGGTACTTGATCGAAGCATTCAGGCCGCGGCCATGCTCGCCGCTGGCCAGCCAGGTCCAGCCGACCTCGACGGCCGGCAGACTGGGCATGAAGTCGGCGAAGCGGGTGGTGCCCACCAGCCTGTCGGCCAGGCGGATGGCGAAGACCACCGCCTGCTCTTCCCGCTGGGCGGCCAGGCCCTGGCGGTACCAGTCCGGGCGCAATGGGCCGTTCATGTAGACCAGGGCGTTGCGGTTCGCCTCGGCCAGGGTCACCAGCGCCGGGATATCGGCCTCCACCAACGGCTCGAGGCGCAAGGCGCCGCGCTGCAGGGTGACCGGTTGTGGCTTGAACATCTGCGCCCTCCTCAGGCGAAAGACCCCTGCGCATGAGAACGCCGCGAAAAGCGTATCTGCCGTGCAGGGCGCCCGCGCGAGACAAATGGAACAGCGCGGGCGAAGCCGCACGCTAGCAGCCCCGGTGCGGGGGCTCAAGAGCGCTTGCGACCTTGGTCGCAGCCGCCTGACGAAGTGCCGACTTTGGTGCGAAACTGCTGAAAGCCGAATCCGACGGGTCTGACCCGCCACCACGCTACCCGGAGTTGCAATGTCGCTGTCCAGCGGGCTGATCGCCACGGTCGCCTTCCTCTATATGGCCGTTCTCTTCGCCATCGCCTTCTATGGCGACCGCCGCAGCACGCCGCTGTCGCCGCGCATGCGCGCCTGGGTCTACAGCCTGTCCCTGGCGGTCTACTGCACCAGCTGGACCTTCTTCGGCGCGGTCGGCCAGGCCGCCGGACAGATCTGGAACTTCCTGCCCATCTATATGGGCCCCATCCTGCTGTTGCTGGTGGCACCCTGGGTGGTGCAGAAGATGGTGCTGATCAGCAAGCAGGAAAACATCACCTCCATCGCCGACTTCATCGCCGCGCGCTACGGCAAGTCCCAGTCGCTGGCGGTGGTGGTGGCGCTGATCTGCCTGGTCAGCGTACTGCCGTACATCGCCCTGCAGCTCAAGGGCATCGTCCTCGGGGTCAACCTGCTGATCGGCTCGGGCGCGGATTCCTCCGGCACCCGAGCCCAGGACACGGCGCTGATCGTGTCCCTGGTGCTGGCCCTGTTCACCATCCTCTTCGGTACCCGCAACCTGGATGCCACCGAACACCACCGCGGGATGGTGCTGGCCATCGCCTTCGAGTCGCTGGTCAAGCTGCTGGCCTTCCTCGCCGTGGGCGCCTACGTCACCTTCGGCCTGTTCGACGGTTTCGACGACCTGTTCACCCGCGCCCTGGCCGCGCCGCAACTGGAGCACTACTGGTCGCAATCCCCGGACTGGTCCTCGGTCCTGGTCCAGACCGGCGTGACCATGCTCGCCATCATCTGCCTGCCCAGGCAGTTCCACGTCACAGTGGTCGAAAACATCGAGCCCAAGGACGTGCGCCAGGCCCGCTGGGTCTTCCCCATCTACCTGGCCCTGGCCGCGCTCTTCGTGGTGCCCATCGCCCTGGCCGGGCAGATGCTGCTGCCCAGCGGCGTGATACCCGACTCCTTCGTCATCAGCCTGCCGCTGGCCGAGGCCCACCCGGCCCTCGCCCTGCTGGCCTTCATCGGCGGCGCGTCGGCCGCCACCGGCATGGTGATCGTGGAAGCCGTGGCACTGTCCACCATGGTCTCCAACGACATGCTGCTGCCCTGGCTGCTGCGCCGGCAGAGCGCCGAGCGGCCCTTCGAGGTATTCCGCCACTGGATGCTCTCGGTACGCCGGGTGAGCATCGTCGTCATCATCCTGCTCGGCTACGTCAGCTACCGCCTGCTGGGCTCCACCGCCAGCCTGGCGACCATCGGCCAGATCGCCTTTGCCTCCATCGCCCAGCTGGGGCCGGCAATGATCGGTGCGCTGTTCTGGAAACAGGCCAACCGCCGCGGCGTGTTCGCCGGCCTGGCCGCCGGCGCCGCCCTCTGGGCCTACACCCTGGTGCTGCCGGTGGTGGCCCGGGGCCTCGGCTGGCCGCTGGAGAACTTTCCCGGCCTGGCCTGGCTGGTGAGCAACCCCCTGGACCTGCCCATCGAACCGATGACCCAGGGCGTGGTGCTGTCGCTCGCCGGCAACTGGATCCTCTTCGCCTGGGTCTCGGTGTTCTCCCGCACCCGCGTCTCCGAGCACTGGCAGGCCAGCCGCTTCATCGGCCAGCAGGTTTCCGCGCGCACCAGCTCGCGCTCGCTGCTGGCGGTACAGGTGGATGACCTGCTGATGCTGGCCTCGCGCTTCGTCGGCGAAGAACGCGCGCGGCAAAGCTTCACCCGCTTCGCCCACCGCCTGGGGATCAGCTTCAACTCGACGCAGAACGCCAACCAGGACTGGATCACCCATACCGAACGGCTGCTCGCCGGCGTACTCGGCGCCTCCTCGGCGCGGGCCGTGGTGAAGGCGGCCATCGAAGGCCGCGAGATGCAGGTCGAAGACGTGGTGCGCATCGCCGACGAAGCCTCCGAGGTGCTGCAGTTCAACCGCGCCCTGCTGCAGGGCGCCATCGAGAACATCACCCAGGGCATCAGCGTCGTCGACCAGTCCCTGCGCCTGGTGGCCTGGAACCGCCGCTACCTGGAACTGTTCGACTATCCCGAAGGCCTGATCAGCGTCGGCCGCCCCATCGCCGACATCATCCGCTTCAACGCCGAACGCGGCCTCTGCGGGCCGGGCGAAGTGGAGTCCCATGTCGCCCGCCGGCTGTTCTGGATGCGCCAGGGCAGGCCGCATACCTCCGAGCGGCTATTCCCCAACGGCCGGGTCATCGAGCTGATCGGCAACCCCATGCCCGGCGGCGGCTTCGTCATGAGCTTCACCGACATCACCGCCTACCGCCAGGCCGAGCGGGACCTCAAGGACGCCAACGAAGGCCTGGAACAACGGGTCGCCGAGCGTACCCAGGAACTGTCCCAGCTCAACCAGGCGCTGATCGAGGCCAAAGGCACTGCGGAATCAGCCAACCAGTCCAAGACCCGCTTCCTGGCCGCCGTCAGCCACGACCTGATGCAGCCGCTGAACGCCGCGCGGCTCTTCTCCGCCGCCCTCGGCCACCAGCGGGACGCCCTGCCGCGCGAGGCCCGCGACCTGGTCAACCACCTGGACAGCTCGCTGCGCTCGGCCGAGGACCTGATCACCGACCTGCTGGATATCTCGCGCCTGGAAAGCGGCCGCATCACCCCCGACCGTACCGCCTTTCCCCTGGCATCTCTGTTCGACACCCTGGGCGCCGAGTTCAAGGTGCTGGCCCAGGAACAGGGCATGGACTTCCGCCTGCAAGGCAGCAAGCTGCGGGTGGAGAGCGACATGAAGCTGCTGCGCCGGGTGCTGCAGAACTTCCTCACCAATGCCTTCCGCTATGCCAAGGGTCGGGTGCTGCTGGGCGCGCGCCGGGAGGGCAACCAGCTGCGTCTGGAAGTCTGGGACCGCGGCCCGGGCATCCCGGAAGACAAGCGCAAGGTGATATTCGAAGAGTTCAAGCGCCTGGATAGCCACCAGACCCGTGCCGAGAAAGGGCTGGGCCTGGGCCTGGCCATCGCCGACGGCCTCTGCCGCGTGCTCGGCCACAAGCTCGAGGTGCGTTCCTGGCCGGGCAAGGGCAGCGTCTTCAGCGTCACCGTGCCGCTGGCCCGCATCCAGCAGCCCTCACCGGTGGTGCAAAAGCAGGCCGAGGCCAACGGCCAGGCGCTCAATGGCACCCAGGTGCTCTGCATCGACAACGAGGACAGCATCCTCACCGGCATGCACAGCCTGCTGTCGCGCTGGGGCTGCCAGGTGTGGACGGCGCGCAACCGCCTGGAATGCGAACACCTGCTGGCCGAGGAGGTGCGACCGCAACTGGCCCTGGTGGACTACCACCTGGATGAAGGTGAAACCGGTACCGAACTCATGGCCTGGCTGCGCACCCGCCTGGGCGAACCGCTACCCGGCGTGGTGATCAGCGCCGACGCCCGCGCCGAACTGGTGGCCGAAGTCCACGCCGCCGGCCTCGACTACCTGGCCAAGCCGGTCAAGCCGGCCGCCCTGCGGGCCCTGATCAGCCGGCATGTGAATTTGCGGTAGGAGCGAATTCATTCGCGATTCGGACCAACGGGCCGCTACGCGGCCCTTCGCGATTTAAATCGCTCCTACAACATGCCGGCCCTGCCACGGGAAGACCGTAGGGTGGGCTTCAGCGCACCATCGGAGGTCAGCGTGGGCTAAAGCCCACCCTACACGGCTGACGACACAGGTACTGTGGGGGCGAATTCATTCGCCAAGCCGGCCGCAGATCTGCCCTTTCGAATCCGAGGCGGTGCGAACTTCCCTCACCCCCCGGCCCCTCTCCCAGAGGGAGAGGGGTGAGGGAAGCCCGGTCCCGCTCGGTGCCTGAACCATCAGGTCGGCAATACCCCACGCTGGCGCGACATCGTCAGCGCCAGGTCTTCGATCATGTCTTCCTGCCCGCCCACGGTGCCGCGACGGCCCAGCTCCACCAGCAGTTCGCGGGCCTGGATGCCGTACTTCTGCTCGGCGCGCTTGGCGAACAGCAGGAAGGAGCTGTAGACGCCCGCATAGCCCAGGGTCAGGGCGTCGCGGTCGACGCGGATCGGCTGGTCCATCATCGGCACCACCAGGTCCTCGGCCACGTCCATGATCTTGTAGAGGTCGATACCGGTGTCCACGCCCATGCGCGCCAGCACCGCGACGAACACTTCCAGTGGCGTGTTGCCGGCACCGGCGCCCAGGCCCGCTACCGAACCGTCGATGCGCGCGGCACCGGCCTCGATGGCCGCCAGGGAGTTGGCGATGGCCATGCCCATGTTGTGGTGGCCGTGGAAGCCCACCTCGACGTTGGCATCCAGCCCGGCGCGCAGCACGCCGATCTTCTCTGTCACTTCATCGGGCAGCATGTAGCCGGCCGAGTCGGTGCAGTAGATGCAGTTGGCGCCGTAGCTCTGCATGAGCTTGGCCTGCTCCAGCAGTTTTTCCGCGCTGACCATGTGCGCCATCATCAGGAAACCGACGGTGTCCAGCCCCATCTTGGCGGACATGCCGATGTGCTGGCCGGAGACGTCGGCCTCAGTGCAATGGGTGGCGACGCGGATGGTGGAAACGCCGCAGTCATGGGCCATCTTCAGGTGGTCGACCGTGCCGATGCCCGGCAGCAGCAGGGCGGAAACCTTGGCCTGCTTGAGCTTGGGAATCACCGCGTCGAAGTATTCCTCGTCGCTGTGGGCCGGGAAGCCGTAGTTCAGCGAGCTGCCGCCCAGGCCGTCGCCGTGGGTGATCTCGATCAGCGGCACGCCGGCGGCGTCGAGGCCGGTGGCCACCGCCACCATCTCCTCCAGGCTGATCTGGTGGCGCTTGGCATGCATGCCGTCGCGCAGACTCATGTCGTGCAGTCGCACGCTCTTACCTTGCAGATTCATGGGGTATCTCCAATCAGCGGGCGGGGAGCACGAGGCTGCCCTTGTGGGCCTCTTCGGCGAACATCTCGGCGGTGCGCAGGCCGGCGGCGGTCATGATGTCCAGGTTGCCGGCGGACTTGGGCAGGAAGTCGCCCAGGCCTTCCACCTCGATGAAGATCGACACCTTGCGGCCGTCGAACACCGGGCCGTTGATCAGCTTGTAGCCCGGCACGTAGCGCTGCACTTCCTTGACCATATGCAGCACCGAGGCGCGGATTTCCGCCTGGTCCGGCTCGCCTTCGGTGAGGCAGTGGATGGTGTCGCGCATCATCAGCGGCGGCTCGGCCGGGTTGATCACGATGATCGCCTTGCCGCGCTTCGCCCCGCCGATCTTCTCCACGGCGCCGGCGGTGGTGCGGGTGAATTCATCGATGTTCTGCCGGGTGCCCGGGCCCACGGAGCGGGAGGACACGGTGGCGACGATCTCGCCGTACTCCACCGGCTGCACGCGGGACACCGCCGCCACCATGGGGATGGTGGCCTGGCCACCGCAGGTGACCATGTTGACGTTCAGCGCCAGCTTGGCCGCATGTTCCTTGAGGTTCACCGGCGGCACGCAATAAGGGCCGATGGCCGCCGGGGTGAGGTCGATCATGATCACGCCCAGCTCGTTGAGCTTGCGGCTGTTCTCGGCATGCACATAGGCCGAGGTGGCATCGAAGGCGATGCGGATGTCGTCGTCCAGCACGTGCGGCAGCAGGCCGTCGACGCCATCGGCGGTGGTCTTCAGGCCGAATTCGGCGGCGCGCTTCAAGCCCTCGGAGGTCGGGTCGACGCCCACCATCCATACCGGTTCGATCCATTCCGAACGGCGCATCTTGATCAGCAGGTCGGTACCAATATTGCCCGGCCCGATGATGGCCGCCTTGAGTTTCTTGCTCATGCTCTCTCCCCCGGAGTCAGTCACGGAAGGACACCCGGGCGCTGCCCAGGCCGTCGATGGTCAGTTCGAAATGGTCACCGGCGCGGGCCGGTTCCAGCGGAACCAGGGAACCGGAGAGGATGATCTCCCCGGCCTTGAATGGAATGCCGAAGGCGCCCAGGGTGTTGGCCAGCCAGGCCACCGCGGTGAGCGGGTTGCCCTGTACCGCCGAGCCCAGGCCTTCGCTGATCTTTTCGCCGTTCTTGAACACCTGCATACGCAGGTTGGGCAGGTCCAGCTCGCGCGGGTCGACCTGCTCGCGGCCGATCACGAAGACGCCGCAAGAGGCGTTGTCGGCAACCGTGTCCTGGATGCGGATCTTCCAGTCGTGGATGCGCGAATCGACGATCTCGAAGCAGGGCATCACGCACTCGGTGGCGTCCAGCACGTCCTGCTCGGTGACGCCAGGGCCCTTGAGGTCGCGCTTGAGCTTGAAGGCGATCTCGCCTTCGGCGCGGGGCTGGATCAGGCGATTGGCGGCAATGGAAATCTCGTCGCCGTCGTCGAACCACATGTCGCGGGTGATGAAGCCGAAGTCCGGCTGGTGTACATCGAGCATGCGCTGCACGGCCGCCGAGGTGACGCCGATCTTCTTGCCGACGATGGCATCGCCAGCCGCCACGCGGCGCTCGATGCTGTAGAGCGAAATGCGGTAGGCGTCCTCGATGGTGATGTCCGGCCAGCGATCGGTCAGCGGGGCCAGGGTCTGGCCTTTCAGCAGGGCCTGGTAGAGCTCCTCGCCATACTGGCGTTGCAGGGCTTCGCTCATGGCCGGCCCTCCGCGAGGAAGTCCAGGCAGGTCCGGTTGAACAACTCGCGGTGTTCCACCATCACCCAGTGACCGCATTCGCTGAGCATCACGAAACGGATGTTGCTGCAGGCCTCCAGCATGGTCTGGGCGCCGGAGGACGGACAGAACTTGTCGTTCATGCCCCAGAAACCGAGGATCGGGCAGGACAGCTCCGCCAGGCGCGCCGCCATGTTCGGCACCTGCATGGTGCTGAGCACGCAGCGGGGCTGCTCGAGCACCACGGCGACCCGCTCGTTGACGGTTTCATCGCTGATCAGCGAGGCGTCGAAGAGCTGCAGGCTGAGCAGACGGCGCATGCCGTCGGCATCGTTCAGCTCGCCATTGGCGAAGGCGGCGCCCATCTTCTGGATGCCTTCCATCTGCAGGTAGTACTGCTCCTTCTCCATCAGCCCGCCGGGGGCCATCAGCACCAGGCGGCTGACACGCTTGGGCGCATCCAGCGCCATTTTGATAGCGATGGCGCCGCCCAGGGAGTTGCCCACCAGCACGCAGCGCTGGATGTCCAGGGCGTCCAGCAGGCCGGTCAGGGCGTTGACGAAGAAGTCCAGGGTGTAGCTGGTTTCCGGCTTGTCCGACAGGCCATAGCCCGGCAGGTCCGGCACGATGGTGCGGTAGCCGAATTTGGCGAACACCGGGTAGTTCTGCTTGAAGTTGCTGTGGCCACTGGCACCGGGACCACTGCCGTGGATGAACACCACCGGCTCGCCCTCGCCAGCCTCCTGGTAGTGCAATCGCAGGCCATCCGGCAGCGTGACGAATCGCCCTTGCGGTAGCGCGCCCATGGGACTCTCCTCGGCTTGTTGTTTGCCGGGATTATTCGGGCGGGCCGGACGGGCAACATCGTCCGAGAGGACTAGCAGGCGTCGCGGGACTTCAGGGGCGGAAAACTTGTAGGGGCGAAT
Organism: Metapseudomonas cellulosilytica; assembly: GCF_049334135.1. Classification (NCBI taxonomy): domain Bacteria; kingdom Pseudomonadati; phylum Pseudomonadota; class Gammaproteobacteria; order Pseudomonadales; family Pseudomonadaceae; genus Metapseudomonas; species Metapseudomonas cellulosilytica. The sequence goes on from NZ_JBHZGN010000040.1 coordinate 28,779, forward strand.
TCATTCGCCAAGCAGGCCGAAGGTCTGCCCTGTCAGTCCCCAGGGGGCAGCTGCGCTGCCCTTGGCGAATGAATTCGCCCCTACAGGATTCAATTCACCCGACGGATACCGTGCGAATAGTCCTCCCGGACGTAGGCGGCCCGCGCCGCAATCCTTAGCCTCGTTCCATCAAGAACCGACAAACGAGGCAGCCATGGGCGACCCGATGGATTTCAGCGGCAAGGTGGTACTGGTGACCGGTGGCGGCAAGGGTGTGGGGCGCGGCATCAGCCTGAGCTTCCTCGCGCGCGGCGCCCAGGTGGTGATCTGCGGGCGCAATGCCCCGGAGGAACTGCCGGCCCACGCTGGCCGCGAGGCGCTGTTCCTGCCCTGCGACGTACGTGACACAGACCAGCTGCAAGGCCTGGTGGATGCCATCGTCGACCGCTTCGGCCGCCTCGACGTGCTGGTCAACAACGCCGGCGGCGCGCCCCATGCGGACGCCGCCACCGCCTCGCCGCGCTTCTCCGAGTCCATCATCCGCCTCAACCTGCTGGCCCCGCTCAACCTCTGCCAGCTGGCCAACCGGGTGATGCAGGAGCAGGTCGAAGGCGGCGCCATCATCAACATCTGCAGTGTCAGCGCCGTCCGCCCCTCCCCCGGTACTGCGGCCTATGGCGCGGCCAAGGCCGGCCTGCTCAACCTGACCCGTTCTCTGGCGGTGGAATGGGCGCCCAAGGTACGGGTGAATGCGGTGACGGCCGGGTTGATCCTCACCGAGCAGGCCGAACTGCATTACGGCGATGCCGAAGGCGTGGCGCGGGTGGCCGCGAGCATTCCCCTGCAGCGCATGGCCAGTCCCGGCGATATTGGCGACACCTGCCTGTACCTGGCGTCACCCATGGCGGGATACGTCAGCGGGGTGGATATCTGCGTGCATGGGGGTGGGGAGAAGCCGGCGTTCCTGGATGCGGCGGGGGTGAATTGAAGAGCTGATGGGTATCGCAAGCTCCACCCATCCTACTCGGCACTCCGTAGGATGGGTCGGGCGGCGTTCCGCGAGCGGAGCGATACCCATCAGGTCCGCGCAGCGGACTCCACCATCGAATGCGCCCTGAACGCCGTCGCGACGATCTTCCACTGGCCGTCGATGCGGCGATAGCGATCCTGGTAAACCCCACCCAGCTGCCGCGTGGCACCCGTCTCGCCATCGAGGTTGAAGTAGTAGAGCGCCCAGCGGGCCTCGGCCTCATCCTCGGCAACCAGTTCGATCTCCGGGTTGGCGCCGTGGTGCAGGTCGATCACCCGCTCATTGCAGGCCAGGGACTGGTACAGCGCGACGAAACTGTCGCGGTCCTGGAAGCGGCCCACGGGGCCGTAGTCGATGGCGATCTCGCCCTGGGCGAAGCAGTCGCGAATGGCCTCCACCTGTTTCAGGTCGCAGGCGTTGAGGTAGCGGTGCTTGAGCTGGCGAATGGCCTCGACGGCTTCGAGGCGGGCAAGGCGTTGTTCCAGGTTCATGGCTGTTCCCTCGCGATCATGTTGGCTTCACCCCAGTAGGCTTTCATGGAACGGATGCGGCCTTCGGCGTCGAACTCCATCACATCGATCACCTCGATGGTGCGGGATTGGCCGCCCCAGTTCAGATCGACGCAGAAAGGCACAGCGCCGCAGCCACGGGTGGCGCGGATCGAACCGTCCAGGCGGGCGGTGGCGTCCAGCCGCCCCAGGCCCTCGCGGTAGAACCGTGCGATGGCCTCGATGCCCACGTAGGGCGGCTTGCCCACCGGGTCCTCGACCACCGCGTCCGCGGCATAGAGTTCGAGGATGCCGTCGATATCGACGGCTCCCACCAGCTCGACGTAGCGGGCCAGCGTCGCCCGTACCTGCTGTTCATCAATCATGGAGTCGTCCCTCAGGCCACTTCGAACAGGGCGGCGGCGCCCATGCCACCGCCGATGCACATGGTCACCACCACGTAACGCAGGCCGCGGCGCTTGCCCTCGATCAGGGCGTGGCCGACCATCCGCGCGCCGGACATGCCGAACGGGTGGCCGATGGAGATGGCGCCGCCGTTGACGTTCAGGCGCTCATCAGGAATGCCGAGGGTGTCGCGGCAGTGGATCACCTGGCAGGCGAAGGCCTCGTTCAGCTCCCACAGGCCGATGTGATCCGCCTTCAGGCCATGGCGCTTGAGCAGCTTGGGAATGGCGTACACCGGGCCGATGCCCATCTCGTCGGCGTTGCAGCCGGCCACCGCCAGGCCGCGATAGATACCGAGCGGTTCGAGGCCACGGCGCTCGGCCATCTGCGCGCTCATCAGCACCGAGGCCGAGGCGCCGTCGGAAAGTTGCGAGGCATTGCCGGCGGTGATGAAGCGTCCGGCGCCGGTCCACTGGCCACCCGCCCAGACCGGCTCCAGGGCACGCAGGCTTTCGCGGGTGGTGTCGGCGCGATTGCACTCGTCGCGAGTGAGGGTCACGGACTCGTGGCGGCTCTCGCCGGTGGCCTTGTCCAGCACCAGCTTGCGCACGGTGAGCGGCGCCAGTTCGGCGTCGAACAGCCCGGCCCCCTGGGCCAGGGCGGTGCGCATCTGACTCTGGTAGCTGTACTCGTCCTGAGTCTCGCGGGAGATACCGTAGCGCTCAGCGACGATTTCCGCCGTCTCGATCATCGGGATATAGGCGCGCGGGTCCTGCGCCAGCACCGCTTCGGACTGGTTGCGGTAGCTGTTCTTGTGCTTGTTCTGCACCAGGGAAATGGACTCCAGGCCACCGGCAACGGCGATGTCGATCTCGTCGCACATGATGCTCTTGGCGGCCAGGGCGATGCTCATCAGCCCCGAGGAACACTGGCGCTCCACCGCCATGCCGGACACGCTGGCCGGCAGGCCGCCGGCCACCGCGCAGAGGCGGCCGAGGTTATAGGCCTGGGTGCCCTGCTGGGCGGCGGCACCCATGATCACATCGTCCACCTCACCCGGCTCGATGCCGGCGCGGCGCACGGCCTCGCGCACCACATGGCCGCCCATCAGCGGCGCCTCGGTGTCGTTGAAGGCGCCACGGAAGGCCTTGCCGATGGGGGTACGGGCGGTGGAGACGATTACGGCTTCTTTCATTGGATTACTCCAGATTCTGGATCGCCCTGGCGGGCGGAACCCTGTAGGGGCGAATTCATTCGCCAAGCAGGCCGAAGGTCTGCCCTGCAAGGCCCGATGGGGCAGCTGCGCTGCCCTTGGCGAATGAATTCGCCCCTACAGGAAAGCGGAATGGATTCGCCCCTACGCGGGGTAATAGCGACTGATGGTGTCCACCACGCAGCCCGGGCGCTCTTCGCCCTCTATCTCCACGCTGACGCGGATGGTCGCCTGGACGCCGCCCTTCACTTCCTCGGCGGCCACCAGCTGGGCGCTGCCGCGCACGCGGCTGCCGGCGCGGACCACGTTGGGAAAGCGCACCTTGTCGCAGCCGTAGTTCACCCCCATGGAGATGCCACGTACCTCGACTATCTGCGGCAGGAAGAGGTTGACCAGGGCCAGGGTCAGGTAGCCGTGGGCGATGCAGGCGCCAAAGGGGCCGATGGCGGCGCGCACGGGGTCGACGTGGATCCACTGGTGATCGCCGGTGGCTTCGGCGAACTGGTCGATGCGCGATTGCTCGACGCTGATCCAGTCGCTGTGACCGAGCTGTTCACCCACGCGCTCCAACAGGGCGGCGGGCGTCTCGAAGATCATCGCCATGCTCAGGCCCTCTGGCTGGAGACCGACAGCACTTCGCCGGTCATGTAGGAGCTGTAGTCGCTGGCCAGGAACATCATCACGTTGGCCACTTCCCAGACCTCGGCGGCGCGGCCGAAGGCCTCGCGGGAGGCCAGATTGTCGAGCAGTTCCTTGGGCGCCGATTTCTTCAGGAAGTCGTGCAGGGCAATGCTCGGGCTCACCGCGTTGATGCGGATGCCATGCTCGGCAGCTTCCACGGCCGAGCAGCGGGTCAGCGCCATCACCCCGGCCTTGGCCGCGGCGTAGTGGCTCTGCTCCTTCTGCGCGCGCCAGCCGAGCACCGAGGCGTTGTTGACGATCACCCCGGCGCGGCGCTCCATCATCTTCGGCAGCATGGCGCGGGTCATGCGCATGGTGCCGGTGAGGGTCACGTCGAGGACGCGATTCCATTCCTCGTCGCCCATCTCCACCAGCAGGCGCGAACCGCCCAGGCCGGCGTTGTTGATCAGCACATCGACGCCGTCCAGGTCGCGCTCGGCGGCCGCCACCAGGGCCTGCACCTGCTCCTCGGCGGTGACGTTGCACACTTGGGTGAAGACCTGCTCCAGCCCAGTGGCTTCGCGGATCTTCTGCGCCGCCTCGTGCAAACGGCCTTCATGGATGTCGCTGATCATCAGCGCCCGGCAGCCTTCCTCGGCGGCCCGCAGGGCGGCGGAGAAACCGATGCCGGCGCCGGCGGCGGCGGTGATCAGCACCGATTTGCCGCGCAGCAGGCCATGGCCGGGAACGTAGTTGGGAATGCTCATGCAAGGTCCTCGAATCAGGCGCGCACGCGCGGCTCGCGGGGCATGCCCAGCGCGCGTTCGGCGATGATGTTGCGTTGGATTTCGTTGGTGCCGCCGTAGATGGTGTCGGAGCGGCTGAAGAGGAACATCGACTGCAGGCGGCCCAGCTCATAGGGCCCGCCTTCCAGCAGCTCGGCGTCCGGGCCGAGCACGTCCATGGCCAGCTTGCCCAGCTCGACATGCCAGTTGGCCCAGCACAGCTTGTAGATCATCGCCTCGCGGCGCAGCGAACCGTCCTGCGCGCCGGAGAGCATGCGCAGGGAGTTGTAGCGCAGGATGCGCAGCCCGCTCCAGGCTTCGGCGATGCGCTGGCGCAGCAGCGGATCGCGGGCGGCGCCGTTGTCACGGGCGATGCGGATGATCTCTTCCAGCTCGTTCTGGAACAGCATCTGCTGGCCGAGGGTGGACACGCCGCGCTCGAAGCCCAGCAGGGCCATGGCGATCTTCCAGCCGTCCCCCGGCGCACCGAGGATGTTGTTGGCATCGGTCAGCGCCTCGTCGAAGAACACCTCATTGAACTCCGACGTGCCGGTGAGCTGCTCGATGGGCCGTACCGTGATGCCCGGCTGGTCCATCGGCACCAGCAGGAACGACAGCCCCTTGTGGCCGACGCTGCCCGCCTCGGTGCGGGCGATGACGAAGCACCACTCGGATTCGTGGGCGAGCGAGGTCCAGACCTTCTGCCCGCTGATGCGCCACTGGCCGTTTTCCAGCACGGCGCGGGTCTTGACGTTGGCCAGGTCCGAGCCGGCGCCCGGCTCGGAGTAGCCCTGGCACCAGAACTCGGTGCCGGCGACGATTCCCGGCAGCAGGCGACGCTTCTGTTCCTCGGTGCCGAACGCGGCGATGGTCGGCCCGGCCAGGCCTTCGCCTATGTGGCCCATGCGGCCCGGTCCACCGGCACGCGCGTATTCCTCGTGGAAGATTACCTGCTGGCTGATGGACAGGCCGCGCCCGCCATGCTCCGGCGCCCAGCCAACGCAAGTCCAGCCGCCTTCGGCGAGCTTGCGCTCCCAGGCCTTGCGCTCCTCGGGGAAGCTGTGTTCGTCCCCCGGCCCGCCGCGAAAGCGCAGTTGCTCGAACTCGCCGCGCAGGTTGTCGGCCAGCCAGCCGGCCACGTCACGGCGGAAGCCTTCGTCCGCCTCACTGAAACTGATCTTCATGCGTTATCCCCCAGGAGGGCGGCGGCGATGCGCTCGCGATGCCAGGACGGCGCGCCGAACAGAGCCTCGCTGGCCCGCGCGCGCTTGAAATAGAGATGCGGGTCGTACTCCCAGGTGAAGCCGACGCCGCCGTGCAACTGGATGGATTCCGCCGCGCAGTGGAAGAACGCCTCCGAGCAGCGCGCCTTGGCCAGCGCGGCGGCCAGGGGCAGTTCGGCGGCGACGACCTTGTCGCCATTCGGGGCCAGGGCTTCCTCGGCCACGCAGGCGGCATAGAGGGCCGCCGAGCGCGCGCATTCCACCTCCAGCATCATGTCGGCGGCGCGGTGCTTGATCGCCTGGAAGCTGGCGATCGCGCGACCAAACTGCTGGCGCTCAGCGGTGTAGGCCAGGGTCAGGTCCAGGGCCTGCTGGGCGCCACCGGTCTGCTCGGCGGCAAGCGCCACGCAAGCCAGTTGCAGGACTTTCTCCAGCAGCTCACCGCCCTGCCCCACCGCGCCCAGACGGGCGTCGGCCCCGACGCGGACGTGGCTGAATTCCACCTCGGCCAGCTTGCGGGTCTGGTCCAGGGTCGGCACCAGCCTGCGACTGATGCCAGGGGTGTCGGCAGGCACGGCGAACAGGGCGATGCCCTCGCTACCGCGCGCAGCCACGATCAGCAGGCCGGCGCTGTGGCCGTCCACCACCTGGCGCAGGGTGCCGTCGATCACATAGTCGCCGCCTTCGGCGCGCACGCTGGCCTGGACCGCATCCACGCCGTTGCGGTTGTTGCCGGCGAAGGCCAGGGTGGCGGTCAGGCTGCCGTCTGCCAGCTGCGGCAGCCAGCGCGCCTTCTGCTCCTCGCTGCCGCCCAGCAGCAGCGCCGGGGTGGCCAGGCAGGCACTGGCGAAAAAGGGTGAACAGAACAGCCGACGGCCCATCTGCTCCAACAGGATCGCCAGCTCGACGAAGCCCAGGCCCAGGCCGCCGTACTCTTCGGGGATATGAATGGCCGGCCAGACCATCTCGCTGCACAGGCGCTGCCAGAGCGCGGGATCATGGCCCAGCTCGCTGGCCATGGCCGCACGCACGGCGGCGGAATCGGAAACGTCCGCGAGAAAGCTCTCGGCGGACTCGCGGATCATCTCCTGCTCATCGCTGAACGCGAATTCCATAAGGCTGCCTTCTTGTATTGCGGGGGCACGCGCCCCTGGTGGGGAGGAGTCTGGCGAGTTGCGCCGGGTGGGGAATCGTCCGGATGGACGACGAGGGGAATGGCAGTTGTGGCGGGGTAAATGTGTAGGGGCGAATTTATTCGCCAAGGGCAGCACAGCTGCCCCAAGTAGGATGGGACGGGCGGCGTTCCGTGAGTGCAACGAAACCCAACACAGGGCTGCGCAGGCAATGAAGACCCGCTGGCCTGTCTGGCGGGCATGCGCCTAGGCGAGGCATTTGAACGACGTGCGGAGAAATGGATTGGCACGAACTTAAAGTGCCGTCTAGGTGCATCTTATGACCTATAAGATGTCATCAGGCGAACATAATGTGCTATTCATCTAGCCATTAACATGCATTAGATGACATCTTATGAAGCATAGGATGTCTCCTGGTGAAACCTTATGAAAGACTACTTTCCCGTACAAAGCGCATCCCTGCTGTACCGCGTAGCCCTACTGGTGAAAGAGGCGCGCCTGCGCATGGGGATACGACAGGCTGACCTTGCAGAACAAGCCGGGATCTCCCTCCGTGCGATTCGGCATATCGAGGCAGGGAAAGTGGAGGGCGTTTCATTACGCGATTTCATGCTGGCGCTGTTTACCGTAGGGATTTCCGACCGGGTGTTCCAAGCACTGCTGGATGACCCCGCATTCGATGCCGATTTTCTGGAAACCAATGCCAACAAGCGTGTACGACTACCGCGCAGCAATGCAGAGGACTTCTGATGCCCAGTGCCTACATCTACATGGAGTGCCCGATTCGGTGGCGTGGCCTGGGACTGTCTCGGCAGACGGCTATCG
>NZ_JBHZGN010000041.1:0-35839 GCF_049334135.1 Metapseudomonas cellulosilytica
CGCGCGTCATCTGTTGTAGGAGCGAATTCACTCGCGATGCTTTTTTGTAGGGGCGATTTCAATCGCCAAGGGCGGCGAAGCTGCCCCATGAGGGATTGCAGGGCAGACCTGCGGCCTGCTTGGCGAATGAATTCGCCCCTACAGGGCGCGCGTCATCTGTTGTAGGAGCGAATTCATTCGCGATGCTTTTTTGTAGGGGCGATTTCAATCGCCAAGGGCGGCGAAGCTGCCCCATGAGGGATTGCAGGGCAGACCTGCGGCCTGCTTGGCGAATGAATTCGCCCCTACAGGGCGCGCGTCATCTGTTGTGGGGGCGAATTCATTCGCGATGCTTTTTTGTAGGGGCGATTTCAATCGCCAAGGGCGGCGAAGCTGCCCCATGAGGGATTGCAGGGCAGACCTGCGGCCTGCTTGGCGAATGAATTCGCCCCTACAGGGTTTCACCGTCCGGCTTTCTAGCGGTATGTCCCCGCCTTGCCATGGGCCGCCATGGCCCGGTTGCCGCGCAGGGCGATCAGCATTTCCACATCGATCAGCTCGAAACCCCGCTCTTTCAGCCGCGGCAGCTCGCGTTCGAGTAGTTCCAGGGTGGCCGGGTGCGGGTGGCCGATCATCAGCGCCGATCCCTGCTGCCGTGCCAGTTTGAGCGCTTCGTCGAACTGCGCTGCCACCGCTGTCGGGCTCTGGTCGTCATCGAGGAAGATGTCCCGCGAGAGGCTGGCCAGCCCCGCCTTCTGTGCCTCGGCCGCGGCCACCGTGGCGGCGCTGGTGCGACTGTCGATGAAGAACCTGTGGTCCTGCTGCAGGCGCTGCATCAGCCAGGCCATGGCCGGGCGCTGGGCGGTCATCCGGCTGCCCATGTGGTTGTTCAGGCCGCGGGCATGGGGCACCTGGCGCAGGGCAGCGTCCAGGCGCTTCTCCAGCTCGCCGGTGGATAACTCCGGGTGCCAGGCATAGGGGCCGGTGGCAGGGTCCATCGGCAGGTGGAGCATCACCGTCTTGCCGGCGGCGTGAGCAGCTTCGGCCAGTTCACGGGAATGGGGCGTGTCGGGGAGGATGGACAGCGCCACCGGGCCGGGGAGGGCGAGAACGCGGCGGTCGCGGGCCGGGGTCTGGCCCAGGTCGTCGATCACCAGGGCCAGGCGCGCGGGCGGAGCGCCCCAGGCACCGGCTGCCGTCGCGCCCAACCACAGCGCCAGCAGCCAGGTGCCCCAGCGCATATCAGTTCTGGCGGGTGACGTTCAGGCCCTTCAGCAGGTTGAGGGCCTGGCTCAGCTGGAAGTCGTCATCCTGCGGTCGCGGCTGCTGCGCCTTGCCCTTGCCGCTGGGCTTGTCGGCGCCGCCGTTGCCGTTGCCCAGGTGGCCGGCGAGGTCGGCTTCCTTGAAGGAATCGCCGTCCTGCTCGCGGGTGACCTTGGCGCGCGTCACCTCGATGTCCGGGACAATGCCCTGGGCCTGGATCGAGCGGCCGTTGGGGGTGTAGTAGAGCGCGGTGGTCAGCTTCAGGGCGCGGTCGTTGTTCAGCGGCAGCACGGTCTGTACCGAGCCCTTGCCGAAGCTGTCGGTGCCCATCAGCACGCCGCGCTTGTGGTCCTGCAGGGCGCCGGCGACGATCTCCGCCGCCGAGGCGCTGCCGCCGTTGATCAGCACCACCAGCGGCACGCCCTCGCTGGCGTCGGCCGGGTCGGCGGAGAAGCGCAGTTCGGAGTTGGCGATGCGGCCCTTGGTGTAGACGATCAGGCCCTTCCTCAAGAAGTGGTCGGAGACTTCCACCGCCGCTTGCAGCACGCCGCCGGGGTTGTTGCGCAGGTCGAGGACCAGGCCGCTCAGGCGGCTGCCATTTTCCTTGCGCAACTTGGCCAGGGCCTTGCCGACTTCTTCGCCGGTGTTGACCTGGAACTGGGTGATGCGCAGATAGCCGTAGCCTTTCTCCAGCAACTGGCTCTTCACGCTCTTGACCTTGATCGCCGCGCGGGTCAGCTCCACGTCGAAGGGCTGGTCGCCATCGCGCACCAGGGTCAGGGTGATCTTGCTGCCGGCCTTGCCGCGCATCTTGTCCACGGCTTCCATCAGCGAGATGCCCTTGGTGGGCTGGCCGTCGATCTTCACGATCAGGTCGCCGGGCTGGATGCCGGCCTTGGACGCCGGGGTGTCGTCGATGGGGGAGACCACCTTGACGAAGCCGTCTTCGGCACCGACCTCGATGCCGAGGCCGCCGAATTCGCCGCTGGTGCTTTCCTGCAGCTCCTGGAAGTCTTCCGGCTCCAGGTAGGCCGAGTGCGGGTCGAGGTTGCTGAGCATGCCCTTGATGGCGTTCTCCAGCAGGGTCTTGTCATCCACCGGTTCGACATAGGCGGACTTGATGCGGTCGAGGACCTCGGCGAAGGTTCGCAGCTCGTCCAGCGGCAGCGGCGCCTTGCCATTCACCGCCGTGGCGGGAAGGTTTGCCGGCTCCTCTGCGGCCAGCAGCTGCGAGGCGCCGCCGAGCAGCGCCAGTGCCATGGCCAGGGAAGTGAGGCGGGACAGATGCGGCATGCGAACTAACTCCTGCGAGGGTCTGTTGACGTTTCGTTGCGAGCCGCGTTGCTGCGCCAAATGACGCCAGGCAAGGCGCAAGACGCCGGCAATGGCCGTCCCCTTGGCAAGTCTTGCAACACAGCATGGCGTCATTTGACGCGCAACCCGAAGGGCCGGGCCAGTTTTTGCGCGGTGCTGCGTTATTCGTCGCTCATTTGGAATAACCAAACCTCTCTCCTCATGCCTGGCCCCGCGCAAAAACTGGCTCCGGCGCGGCCGAAAGCGAAACATCAACAGACCCTACCGTGGCGCCTATCCTTGCGCGCGGCACCACTGTGCCGGGTCGGTGGGTCGGCCCTGCTGGCGTATGGCGAAGTACAGGGCGGGCGTATCCTGCCCGCCACTATTGCCGACGGTGGCGATGGATTCGCCTGCTTTCACAATATCGCCGGCATTTTTCAGTAGGCGCTGGTTGTGCCCATAGAGGCTCAGATAGCCGTTGCCATGGTCGAGAATGACCAGAAGCCCGGCGCCGCGCAACCAGTCGGCGAAGACCACGCGACCGCCGTGCACGGCGCGAACGGCACTGCCTTCGGCGGCGCCGATCAGCACGCCGTCCCATTTGGCGCGGGAATCGCCGCCACGGGCCGAGCCGAAGCTCGCCACCAGGCGGCCATCCACCGGCCAGGGCAGCTGGCCGCGGGACTTGGCGAAGGGGCCGCCGAAATTGCCGCCGGCGCTGGAGACCAGTGTACCGCTGCTTTTTCTGACAGGCGTGCTGGCCTGTTGTTCGCGCAGCTGGCGCTGCTGTTCGGCCAGGGCGCGCTTGCGCGCTTCCTCGGCTTCACGGGCTTCGCGCTCCTGGCGGGCGAGGGTCTCTTCGATGGTTTTCAGCACTTTGCCCAGTTCGGCCTGGTCCTGCTCGCGGGCCTTGAGCTTCTTGTCGCGGTCTTTGAAGTCCTGATTGAGCTTGGCCAGGGCCTGCTGGCGTTCCTGGCGCGCGGCGGCCAACTGCTCGCGGCGCCCGTCGAGCGCGGCTTTCTGCTCGTTGAGCTGGTTCTGCTGAGTGGTGATTTCCTGCTCGACATTGGCCAGCTGGCGCAGGGTCTCGTTGAAGGCGGCGAGCTGTTCCAGGCGAGCGTTGCTCAGGTATTCGTAGTAGGTGAGGGTACGGGCGAACTTCTCGGGGTGCTGCTGGTTGAGCAGCAGCTTGACGTACTCCTGCTGGCCGCTCTGGTAGGCGGCGCGAGCCTGGATGCCGATCAGGCGTTGCTGTTCAGCGCGTGCGTCCTGAAGTTTTTTTTTCTCCCCATCCAGACGCTGGACCTCATCCTCGCTCTTCTTGAGCTCCTGCTGCAGGTCCTTGACCTGCTGTTCCAGGGTGCCCATCTCGGTTTCGGTCTTCTTCAGGTCGGCCTGGACGCCGGATTTCTCCGCCTGCAGCTGTTGCAGGAGTTTTTTCAGTTCGGCGACATCCTTCGCGGCCTGATCCAGCTGCTGCTGGGTTTCGGCGCGCTGGTCGGCCATGACCGGGGTGATCAGGCTGGCGAGGATAACGAGGGCGAGGGTGCGAAACATGGGGCTTGGGGCACCGGGGGAGAGGTTCGGCCTAGTATGCCCGTCGCGCCGGGCAAAAAAAACGCCCGTAACCTGGGCTACGGGCGTTTCCTGATGACGCGTACGCAATTTTCGCGTTGGGCCGCCTGGTGGCGGCCCGTGGCGGTCACTGCAGCTCGACTATGGTCTTGCCGGTCATTTCCGCCGGCACCGGCAGGCCCATCAGGGTCAGCAGGGTCGGGGCCACGTCGGCCAGCACGCCGCCTTCGCGGATCTTCGCCGGGCGCTTGCCGACATAGATGAAGGGCACCGGCTCGCAGGTGTGGGCGGTGTGCGCCTGGCCGGTCATCTCGTCTTCCATCTGCTCGACGTTGCCGTGGTCGGCGGTGATCAGCGCCTCGCCACCCACCTTGTCCAGGGCTTCGACGATGCGGCCGACGCAGCTGTCCAGGCATTCCACGGCCTTCACCGCGGCTTCGAACACGCCGGTGTGGCCGACCATGTCGCCGTTGGCGTAGTTGACCACGATGACGTCGTAGCGCTGGTTTTCGATGGCGTCGACGATCTTGTCGGTCACCTCGGGGGCGCTCATTTCCGGCTGCAGGTCATAGGTGGCGACCTTGGGCGACGGGATGAGGATGCGCTCTTCGCCTTCGAAGGGCTCCTCGCGGCCGCCGGAGAAGAAGAAGGTCACGTGGGCGTACTTCTCGGTCTCGGCGATGCGCAGCTGGGTCTTGCCGTTCTTGGCCAGGTATTCGCCCAGCACGTTGTCCAGGGACTCCGGCTTGAAGGCGCTGGGAGCGGGGATGCTCGCCGCGTACTGGGTCAGCATCACGTAGTCGGCCAGCTTCAGCTCGCGCTGGCGGGCGAATTCCTTGAAGCCCGGCTCGACGAAGGCGCGCGACAGCTCGCGGGCGCGGTCGGCGCGGAAGTTCATGAAGATCACAGCGTCGCCGTCTTCCACCTTGACCGGCTCGCCGATGCAGGTGGCCTTGACGAATTCGTCGCTCTCGCCGCGCTCATAGGCAGCGGCCAGGCCTTCGACTGCGGAGGCGGCGGAGAACTCGCCCCGGCCTTCGGTGATCAGGTTGTAGGCGGCTTCGACGCGGTCCCAGCGGTTGTCGCGGTCCATGGCGTAGTAGCGGCCGATCAGGCTGGCGGTGCGGCCCTTGCCGAGGCGGGCGAAGGTCTCGTCCATCAGCTTGATGGAGGGCTCGGCGCTCTTGGGCGGGGTGTCGCGGCCGTCGAGGAAGGCGTGCAGGTAGAACTTCTCGGCGCCGCGCTGGGCGGCCAGTTCGGCCATGGCGACCAGGTGGTCCTGGTGGCTGTGCACGCCGCCCTCGGAGAGCAGGCCCATGAAGTGCACGGCCTTGCCGGCGGCCACGGCCTTGTCCACGGCTGCGGTGATTTCCGGGTTGGTGAAGAACTCGCCGTCGCGGATCGCCTTGGTCACGCGGGTGAAGTCCTGGTACACCACGCGGCCGGCGCCCAGGTTCATGTGGCCGACCTCCGAGTTGCCCATCTGGCCGTCCGGCAGGCCGACGTCCATGCCCGAGCCGGAGATCAGGCCGTGGGGCTGGGTGGCGCGCAGGCGATCGTAGACCGGGGTCTTTGCGGCATAAATGGCGTTGTACTCGGGGCTGTCACTGTGACCGAAACCGTCCAGGATGATCAGGACCAGGGGTTTGGGCGTGGCTGTCATAAAGTCCGACTCTTCTGCTGCAAAGGGTGGAAAGTAGCGGGCACGAGCCCCGGAAAAAGACGCGGCATTCTACGTTCTGGTTCCGTCGGCGTCACCGCCGGGCGGGGTTTGGCCGACCTGTGGGGCTGTGTATACTGGCCGGCATTTTACCGTCCCGGAAGCCGACGATGCTCGCTAAGCTGATTGAATTTGCCACTAACCACTATGTACTGAGTGGATCGTTCGTGGTGTTGCTGGCCCTGCTGCTCGCCCACGAACTGCGCCGTAGCGGCCGCGCCATCTCCACTCGCGAGCTGACCTCCATGGTCAACGGCGGCCAGGCAGTGGTGCTGGACGTGCGCGCCACCAAGGATTTCTCCGGCGGCCATATCGTCGACGCCCTCAATATTCCTTTCGAGAAGCTGTCCAGCCGCATTGCCGAGCTGGAGAAGCACAAGGACAAGGCCATCATCGTCGTCGACGCCATGGGCCAGCACGCCGGCGCGGTCTGCCACGACCTGAAGAAAGCCGGCTTCAATGCCATCAAGCTGTCCGGCGGCATCGGCAGCTGGCGTGGCGACAACCTGCCGCTGGTGAAGTGAGATGACCGGGATCGTCATCTATTCGAGCGCCTGGTGCCCCTACTGCATCCGTGCCAAGCATCTGCTGGACAGCAAGGGCGTCCGGTACGAAGAGATCAGCGTCGACGGCAACCCCGCGGTTCGCGCCGAGATGACCCGCAAGGCCGGGCGCACCTCGGTACCGCAAATCTGGATCGGCCAGACCCATGTGGGTGGCTGTGACGACCTGTACGCCCTGGAACGCGCCGGCAAGCTCGACGCCCTGCTCCAGGCTCGCCCGCAAACGGAAACGCACTAGAACAAGGTAGAGCCATGACTGAACAAGCAAACGAGCAACCGCAATTCTCCCTGCAGCGCATCTATGTGCGCGACCTGTCCTTCGAAGCGCCGAAGAGCCCGGAGATCTTCCGCCAGGAGTGGTCGCCGAGCGTCTCCCTGGACCTGAACACCCGCCAGAAGCAACTGGACGGCGATTTCCACGAAGTGGTGCTGACCCTGTCCGTGACCGTGAAGAACGGCGAGGAAACCGCTTTCATCGCCGAAGTGCAGCAGGCCGGCATCTTCCTGATCAAGGGCCTGGACGCGGCTTCCATGAGCCACACCCTGGGCGCCTTCTGCCCGAACATCCTGTTCCCCTACGCCCGTGAAACCCTGGACAGCCTGGTTGTCCGCGGTTCGTTCCCGGCGCTGATGCTCTCCCCGGTGAACTTCGACGCCCTGTACGCCCAGGAACTGGCGCGCATGCAGGCCAACGGCGAAGCCCAGGCCTGAGTCATCCGGCTACACGAGAAAGCGCCCTTCGGGGCGCTTTTTCTTTGTCCGGGAGATTGTTGGTTGGGGTCGGGCGAAACCTTGTAGGGGCGAATTCATTCGCCAAGGGTCGCGAAGCGGCCCCCGGATACCTCCAGGGGCAGACCTTCGGCCTGCTTGGCGAATGAATTCGCCCCTACAGGAAGATGTGCCCAGCCGAGGCGCTGCCAAGCTCACTCCAGGCTGAAATCATGCTGCCGCCAGGCTTCGTACACCGCCACCGCCACGGTGTTGGACAGGTTCAGGCTGCGGCAGTTGGGGCGCATCGGCAGGCGCAGGCGCTGCTCGGGAGGCAGGCTTTCCCGAACCTCCTGGGGCAGGCCGCGGCTTTCCGGGCCGAAGAGGAAGGCATCGCCCTTCTCGAAGGCCACCTCGTGGTAGAGCCGGGTGCCTTTGGTGGTGAAGGCGAACACCCGTGGCTGGCCCAGGGCTGCCAGGCAGCTTTCCAGGTCGCTGTAGCGCTTGAGGGTGGCGTATTCGTGATAATCCAGACCGGCGCGGCGCAAACGCTTGTCGTCCAGTTCGAATCCGAGCGGTTCGATCAGGTGAAGGTGGCAGCCAGAATTGGCGCACAGCCTGATAATGTTTCCAGTATTCGGCGGAATTTCCGGTTGAAACAGGATGACGTGAAACATGCGTGGCCCCGAGCCCGAAGACGGGCGGCATTCTACTCCCGTTGATGATCCGCGACCGAGCCTGTGGCCGCGCTTTTTGTTCTCCCTTGCCCTGTTCGGCCTGCTGGTGGGCATGATGATCGGCCGCCTCACGGCGCCGGAGCCGGTGCACCTGGAACGCATCGAGGTGCATGAGGGCGGCCTGGTGCTGTGGTTCGACCATGAACCGCAGGTGCGTGCCGAAGCGTTGGAGGGGGCTTATGCGCTGGTGCTGGGCGCCGATGGGCAGACGGCGCGCGGGCAACTGGCCCTGGACGCGGCGCCGGTGAGCTGGAAGGTGCTGCGCTCGAATGAGGGGGTGATGGTGCGCTTCGTGGCGGCGCGGCCCCTGCGGGGCGAGTGGCATGGCGCCGAGGTGGGAGGACGCTGGCGGCTGGATGTGAGCCTGAGCGCCGAATAAGAGCGGGGAGTCCCCGGCCTGCCTGTACCGAGGCCCCCGAAAGGGAGGTCGCCCGCTGCCGCTGGCGACGCTGTCCTGCAATGGGCCCTTGCGGACCCCGGCGGCTGGAAGCCAGCGCGCCTGTGGATAAAAGAGGGGATTCCCCGGCCTGCCTGTACCAAGGCCCCCTGAAGGGTGGTCGCCCGCTGCCGCTGGCGACGCTGTTCTGCGACGGGCCCTTGCGGACCCCGGCGGCTGGAAGCCAGCGCGCCTGTGGATAAAAGAGGGGATTCCCCGGCCTGCCTGTACCAAGGCCCCCTGAAACCTGGCCACCCTGGGGTGGCACTCTGTTGCATCCGGCCTTTTCGGGGCCGTGGCGGCTGGAGGTCAGCCTGCCTGTCATAAGAGAGGGGATTCCCTGGCCTGCCTGTACCAGGGCCCCCAAAACCGCTGTTGTCTGGTCTATTGCAGAGGGCGTGCCAGTTTCCGGATCACTGCCGCAAAAATTCCTGCGGATCAGCTGGAGGGCGCGTATTTACTGGCCTTGGTGAGTTCAAGCGATTGCCGGCGAGTGCTCTGGTAGGCGCTTTTCAGGGGGGCGGTGGCCTCAGGCAGAAGCACTTTTTTGAGGCAGGACGGCTAGCCAGGCACCAGGGATGGTCCTTTTCGATAGCCGGCTAATCTTTGCGCGGAACGAGAGTGCCCCGCCGAAGCGGGGCCGGGGCGGGATCAAAGGTCGACGGAGGGGAGGTAGGGCTCGGTGGATCGGCAGTCGCGGAACCTTTCCACCGAGAGCGACAGGCTCTTCGGCGCGCGGATACCGATTCGCGATCGGCCGCGCGCCATGGGGCCCACTACGATCTCGATGCCCGACGTGCGCAACGTCCGGACCAGGTCGGCATCGCTGTAGCCGTCGGTGGCTCTCAGCCGAAGTACATCTCCTTCCTTGCGAACACCAATATGTAACTGCATGGGGTTTTTCCTGTCTCTGATTCAGGTCCGCGCAGCATCCTGCCTGGCCCCGTTGCGGTCCATGGCGTCAGAGAAAACAGGAATTTTCGTACGGGCTTGTAGGAGGTAATGCGGGACGTATTGGCGACAAGTTGTCGGTGTGACGGGGAAATGGCCGGGATGGACTGGAACACTTGATTGGCGGGGCGTCATTGCGCCGCCCCGCCCGGGCCGGAATCAGCCCTCGTCGTTGTCATCCTCGTCGCTGCCGTCCACCTTCATGCCCAGCTCCTTGATCTTGCGGGTGAGGGTGTTGCGGCCCCAGCCCAGCAGCACGGCGGCATCGCGGCGGCGCCCGGCGGTGTGCTTGAGGGCGGTCTCGATCATGATCCGTTCGAAGGCCGGCACGGCGCTGTCCAGCAGTCCGGACTGACCACGCCCCAGGGACTGGTCGGCCCATTGGCGCAGCGCCTGCTCCCAGTTGGTCACCGGGGCGGCGTCCTGGGGCTGGGTGAGCAGCTCCGGCGGCAGGTCGTCGATGTGCACCTCGCGACCCGAGGCCATCACCGTGATCCAGCGGCAGGTGTTCTCCATCTGGCGCACGTTGCCCGGCCAGGGCAGGTTCTTCAGGTAGTCCTCGGTTTCGTTCTTCAGCAGCTTGGGTTCCACCGCCAGTTCCTGGGCGGCGCGGGCGAGGAAGTGCCGGGCCAGCGCCGGAATGTCTTCGCGGCGGTCGGCCAGGCGCGGGATATGGATGCGGATGACGTTGAGACGGTGGAACAGGTCTTCGCGGAACTTGCCCGCCTGCACCAGGTTTTCCAGGTTCTGGTGGGTGGCGGCGATGATGCGCACGTCCACCTTCACCGGGGTGTGGCCGCCGACCCGGTAGAACTCGCCATCGGCCAGCACCCGCAGCAGGCGGGTCTGGGTGTCGGCGGGCATGTCGCCGATCTCGTCGAGGAACAGGGTGCCGCCGTCGGCCTGTTCGAAGCGGCCACGGCGCTGGTTGGCGGCGCCGGTGAAGGCGCCTTTTTCATGGCCGAACAGCTCGGACTCCATCAGGTCCTTGGGGATCGCCGCCATGTTCAGCGCAATGAAGGGCGACGCGGCGCGCGGGCTGTGGCGGTGCAGGGCATGGGCCACCAGCTCCTTGCCGGTACCGGATTCGCCGTTGATCAGCACGGTGATGTTGGAGTGGCTGAGGCGGCCGATCGCGCGGAACACCTCCTGCATGGCCGGCGCTTCGCCGATGATCTCCGGGGTGCGCGTCTGGCTCGCCGGCGCCTCGAGGCCCTGCTGCTCCTGGGCGTGCTGGAAGGCGCGCTTGACCAGGGAAACGGCCTCGTCCACGTCGAAGGGCTTGGGCAGGTACTCGAAGGCGCCGCCCTGGTAGGAGGCCACCGCGCTGTCCAGGTCGGAATGGGCGGTCATGATGATCACCGGCAGGCGCGGGTGCAGCTCGCGGATCCGTGCCAGCAGGTCCAGGCCGCTGGCGCCGGGCATGCGGATGTCGGAGATGATCACGTCCGGTTGTTGCCGGGTAAGGCGCCCGAGCAGGCTGTCGGCGCTCTCGAAGCTCTGGGTGGTCATGCCTTCCTGTTGCAGGGCCTTTTCCAGGACCCAACGGATGGAACGGTCGTCGTCGACGATCCAGACGGTTTCACTACGGCTCATGACGAGGAAGCTCCTTGTTCCAGCGGCAGGAAGATCGAGAAGACGGTGTGGCCGGGATGGCTCTCGCACTCGATCAGGCCCTGATGCTGACTGATGATGTTCTGGGCGATGGCCAGCCCCAGTCCGGTACCGTCCGGACGACCGCTGACCATGGGGTAGAAGATGGTTTCCTGGAGCTCGGCCGGGATGCCCGGGCCGTTGTCGATGATCTCCACCTTGGTCACCAGGCGATGGCGGGTGTGGCCGATGGTGAACTGGCGCAGGGTGCGCGAGCGCAGGGTGATGCGACCCAGGCGCAATTCGTTCTGCCCGGCGATGGCTTGCATGGCGTTGCGCACGATGTTGAGCACCGCCTGGATCATCTGCTCCTTGTCGATGAACAGGTCCGGGATGCTCGGGTCGTAGTCGCGCACCAGATTGATGCCGCCCTGGCTCTCGGCCTCCACCAGACTGCAGACGCGCTCCAGCACTTCGTGGATGTTGGTCATCGCCAGCGACGGCAGCTTGTTCGAGCCGAGCATGCGGTCCACCAGGTTCCGCAGGCGGTCGGCCTCTTCGATGATGACGTTGGTGTAGTCCTTGAGGTGTTCTTCCGGCAGCTCGCGGGAGAGCAACTGGGCGGCGCCACGGATGCCGCCCAGGGGATTCTTGATCTCGTGGGCCAGGCCGCGGACCAGCAGCTTGGTGGTTTCCTGCTTGGACAGCTGGGCCTCTTCCTTGGTGATCCGCAGCAGGCGGTCGCGCGGGTGCACCTCCAGCAGCAACAGGGTCTCGCCGCGGTTGAGGATGGGCGTCACCGCATAGTCCACGGTCAGGGTCTGGCCGGAGAGCGAGGTCAGCATGGCCTCGCGTTTGGTGAAGGGGTGCGCCTGTTCCACCGCCTGGCGCAGCGAGGCCAGGGCCTCGGGCGATTCGGTGAACAGTTCGCTGATGAACTGACCATGGCTGCGCTGGCCACTGACGGCCAGGAGCATTTCCGCCGCCGGGTTCATGTACTCGAGGCGCAGGTCGGCGTTGAGCAGGATCACCGCGGTGGTCAGGTTGTCTAGCAGCAGTCGGTGCAGGGCGTCGTTTATGGTCATGGCTTCGGCGCTCGTGGCGATGAAAGTAAAATGCAAGAAGCAAACCAAAGCCCTGAAAAGGCGCGGGAAAACAGGGTTTCTGCTGGCGGGGGGCGCTTTTCAGAGCAGATCGTCCGGCACGGAACGAACCAAAATGGGGAGAGTATAGAAAGCGGTGCAGAGTGTTGCACCGAATTGGTGCGATTGGCGGTCGGTAGCTCCCGCACAACGCAGGATGGGTCGGGCGGCGTTCCGCGAGCGGAGCGATACCCATGCTGGGGGCGCTCCGCCGCCCGGTTTGTGCGGTCAGCCGATATCAGATGAACGGCACGAAAGGGATGTCTTTCTCTTCCCTGGGTTTGTCCTTCAGCGGGCATTCCGGGCGCACGCCGTAGTCGCGCTTCTTGCACGGGCGGGCCTGGCGCTTCTGCGCCAGGGAGGTGCGCATGATGTGCACGGGCTGGCTCGGGGTGCGCTCAACCATGCGGCCCTGGTCGTCGATGATTTCCACCGCCAGCTGGTGAGTGCCCCGGTCGAGGTTCTCCAGCGGGAAGACCGGGCTGCGGCCCGGCTCGCCCACGGGCTGTCCGTCCAGCAGCAGGCGGAAGCTGTGGTTGGTGCGTAATCCCGGCTCGCTGACGGCGCTGACGATCAGGTTGCCCTCCATATCGCGAATGGTGGCGTCGGGCTCGGGCACCAGAATGCGCAGCAGCTGGTAGCCCTCCTCGCGGGGGATCGGCTTGGCGTAGAGAGGCGGCGGCTGGATCGGCGCCGGTTTGTCCATCGCATTGGACGGCGCCAGTTCGAGGCGCTTGGCATTCCCTGCCTTCGGGCGGTCGGTGAAGACGCGGTTGCCCTCGTCGTCGATGTAGGTATAGACCTCGGCCAGCACGGGCTGGCCCAGGAAGAGCAGGGCGAGGAGCAGGAATCGGGTCATCGGTCAGTTGCTGGGGCGAGGTGTTGGAGCGGGTGGCGGCGGACGCAGCGCCGGGCTGCTGGTGTTGACCCGCTGGACGGTGAAGCTGATGGGGCTGCTGCTCTGCACCACTTTGGTGCCGACGAGCACATCCACCGCCAGGCTGTGCTCGCCGCGGTCGACGTTCACCACTTGCAGGCGCGGCACGTTGGCGGCCTGGCCGTAGGGTTGCCCGTCCAGGCGCAGGCGCAGGCTGTGGCCGGGGCGCAGGCGCGGCTCAAGGTGCACGCCGACGCTGAAGGTGCCGTTGTTGGCGCGCAGCGCGGCGTCATCGGGGAGGTCGGTCAGTTCCAGTACCTGGTAGGTGACGTCCTGCTCGGCCTGGCCCGGCTCTTCCGTCGGTTTCGCAGGCGGCTGTGCCTGGACGGCGTTGGTCGGCGGCAGCACCACCTGTTCGCTGGCGGTGCCGTCCGGTGGCTGGTTGGTGAACACCGTGTTGCCGTTGGCGTCGGTGTACTTGTAGATCTGTGCGGCGGCCGGTAGGGCCAGTGCCAGCAGCAGGCCGGCGAGCAGGGGACGCATGTCGCGATCTCCGTTCATGCAGTGCTGCTAAGCCTTGCACTGGCGGGATTGGCTGGCAAGGGCGGGATGGTCCGGGTGTGCGGCTGAGCAACAATGGCGCCGCTTGTGGGAGATTCCATTTCAATCGGGGCGTAGGGTGGAAGTCCCTTCAGGGATTTCCACATTCGGTGTCGTGTCCGGCCAAACGGCTGTTGTAGGAGCGAATTCATTCGCCAAAGGCTGCCAAGCAGCCCATGGTAGTTCCTGGGCAGGCCTGCGGCCTGCTTCGCGAATGAATTCGCTCCTACAGGATTGATCGATTCGACATGGACAAAGCCTCCCGATCATGCCGCAACCGCTGTAGGCGATTGCCCCGACTGGCAGCCCGAGCCGCCGTCTTTTGTATGATGCTGCGGTCCGTCTTGTTTTCAGGGAATGTCCCGCCCGTGCCGATGCTGCCCTTGCCTACCGCCCGCTTCATTGTCCCGCTGCTGCTCTGCCTGCTGCTCGGCCTGTTCTGCGCCCCGCAGAGCCAGGCGGCGCTGCCCAATCCGCTGATGGGCAGTTCTTCGGGGGGTGAGCAGATCAGCAGCGCCCAGCTCGAGCAGTCGCTCAACCAGGTGATCCAGACCCTGGAGAACGACCAGCAGCGCGCTGATCTGCTGAAGAAGCTGAAGCAGATGCGCGACGTTACCCAGCAGACCAAGGAGGAAGACAGCAGTGTGCTGGCGCTGATCGGCGATACCCTGGGCGGGTTGGAAAAGCGTTTCCAGGGCGAAAACAGCCCGCTGCGACTGTGGGAGCGGCAGTTCCAGCTGGCCCACGCCGAGCTGGAGGAGCGCATGCCGACCTGGCGCGAGCTTCCGGCGATCGTTTTCAATTTCTCCATCGTCATCCTGCTCTGGGCGTGCCTCGCCTCGGCGCTGCTCTGGCTGGGGCGGCGCATGCGCGAGCGCTTCGGACTGTCGGCGGAATTGCCACACAACCCCAAGACCCGCGA
The DNA here is from genome assembly GCF_049334135.1 of Metapseudomonas cellulosilytica. Lineage (NCBI taxonomy): Bacteria > Pseudomonadati > Pseudomonadota > Gammaproteobacteria > Pseudomonadales > Pseudomonadaceae > Metapseudomonas > Metapseudomonas cellulosilytica. Next base: position 14,363 of record NZ_JBHZGN010000041.1, read on the forward strand.
CCTGGTGCTGTTCGCCCTGCGCAAGCTGGGACCCTGGCTGGTCGCCTTCCTGATCACCCTCTACCTCTCGGTCGCGTTGCCCAGCTCCCTGAGCAAGACCCTGGCGATGGTGATGGCCTACGTGCTGGTATCCGGCACGCTGTTCTCCGCGCTCTGCGTGATCTGCCTGTCGCTCCTGGGAGGACCGCACCGCCAGCGGGCGCTGGATATCCTGCGGCGCCAGGCCTTTCGCCCGCTCTGGCTGATCGGCAGCCTCGCGGCCCTGGGCGAGACGGCCCATGACCCGAGGCTGATCGCCGGCCTGGGCGAACACACCGCGGTCTGCCTGAGCACCCTGGCCAACGCCAGCGCGGCCCTGTTCACGGCGCTGTTCGTATTGCGCTTCCGCCGGCCCATCGCCCACCTGATCCGCAACCAACCGCTGGAGCTGCGCCTCAAGCGCCGCAGCCTGCACGACCTGGTGCAACTGGTCGGTTCCCTGTGGTTCGTGCCGGTGCTGCTGCTGGTGGGTACTTCGATGTTCGCCACCTTCGTCTCCGCCGGTGACAGCAACTCGGCCCTGCGCCGCGCGCTGCTATCGGCGGTGCTGGCGGTGGTGGCGATGACCGTGATCGGCCTGATTCGCCGCCGCTCCAGCCGCATCGGCGAGGGGCCACGACGCAGCGCGCCCTATGTCGAGCAGCTGCAGAGCTTCGGCTTCACCCTGGTGCACCTGTTCGTGGTGCTGTTCTTCGTCGAAGTGGGGCTGCGGGTCTGGGGCATGTCGCTGATCCGCTATGCCGAGGGCGATGGCGAGCAGATCAGCATCAAGGTGGTGAGCTTCGGCACCACCCTGCTGGCGGCGTGGCTGGTCTGGATCCTCACCGACACGGCGGTGCAGCACAGCCTGGGCGTCAGTGGCCGGAACCGGGGGAACACCCGCGCCCTGACCATGCTGCCGCTGATCCGCAACGTGCTGTTCGTCACCATCGCGGTGATCGCCCTGATCGTCGCCCTGGCCAACATGGGCATGAACGTCACGCCGCTGCTGGCCGGTGCAGGCGTGATCGGCCTGGCCATCGGCTTTGGCGCGCAATCGCTGGTGGCGGACCTGATCACCGGCCTGTTCATCATCATCGAGGACTCGCTGTCGATCGACGACTACGTGGACGTCGGCGGCCACCTGGGCACGGTGGAGGGCCTGACCATCCGTACCGTGCGCCTGCGCGACCTGGACGGCGTGGTGCACACCATCCCCTTCAGCGAGATCAAGAGCATCAAGAACTACTCGCGGCAGTTCGGCTACGCCATGTTCCGCTGGCCGGTGCCGGCGAGCATGCCGATCGACGACGCGCTGGCGCTGGTCCAGGAGGTGGCGAAGGAGTTGCGCAGCGATCCCTCCGTCTACCGTAGCCTGTGGTCACCCCTGGAAATGCAGGGTGTGGAGAGCTTCGACAATGGCCAGGCGATCCTGCGCTTCCGCTTCAAGACCGCGCCGATCAAACAGTGGGAAGTGCAGCGGGCGTTCAACCTGCGCCTGCGCCGGCGCCTCGACAAGTCCGGCATGGAGCTGGCCATGCCGCGCCTGAACGTGCAGCTGACCCGGGCGCGCACCTCCAGGTCCGAACCGCCGGAAGAGCAGGGCGTGCCGGCGGATGGGGGGATCTGACTGGGTCGCATTTCCCTTGTGGGGGCGAATTCATTCGCCAAGCAGACCGCAGGTCTGCCCGGGCGCCGCGGGGGGCTGCTGCGCAGCCCTTGGCGAATGAATTCGCCCCTACAGACGATGCCATTTCCCCCTTTCGGAAATAAAAAAGGCCTCCCGAGGGAGGCCTTAATGTTGACGCTGTTTATAGGTATTCGTGGATCAGACGCTGTAGTACAGGTCGTATTCCAGCGGGTGCACGAAGGTGCGCACCTTGATTTCTTCTTCGCTCTTCAGCTCGATGTAGGCATCGATGAAGTCGTCGCTGAACACGCCGCCCTTGGTCAGGAACGCGCGGCCCTTGTCCAGTTCTTCCAGCGCCTCTTTCAGGCTGCCGCAAACCTGCGGGATTTCCTTGGCCTCTTCCGGCGGCAGGTCATACAGGTTCTTGTCGGCGGCATCGCCAGGATGGATTTTGTTCTGGATACCATCCAGACCGGCCATCAGCAGGGCGGCGAAGCACAGGTAGGGGTTGGCAGCCGGGTCCGGGAAGCGCGCTTCAATACGGCGGGCTTTCGGGCTGTTCACGTACGGGATACGGATCGAGGCGGAACGGTTGCGGGCGGAGTAGGCCAGCATTACCGGGGCTTCGAAGCCGGGAACCAGACGCTTGTAGGAGTTGGTGGCCGGGTTGGTGAAGCCGTTCAGGGCCTTACCGTGCTTGATGATGCCGCCGATGAAGTACAGGGCGGTATCGGACAGACCGGCATAGCCTTCGCCAGCGAAGGTGTTCTTGCCATCCTTGGAGATGGACATGTGAACGTGCATGCCCGAGCCGTTGTCGCCGTACAGGGGCTTCGGCATGAAGGTCACGGTCTTGCCGTAGGCGTCGGCAACGTTGTGCACGCAGTACTTCAGGGTCTGAACTTCGTCAGCCTTGGCGACCAGGGTGTTGAAGCGCACACCGATCTCGTTCTGGCCGGCGGTAGCCACTTCGTGGTGGTGAACTTCCACGACCAGGCCCATTTCTTCCAGGGCGTTGCACATGGCGGTACGGATTTCGTGGTCGTGGTCGACCGGCGGTACCGGGAAGTAGCCGCCCTTCACGCCCGGACGGTGGCCCTTGTTGCCGCCTTCGATGTCGGCGTCGGTGTTCCAGGAAGCCTGCTCGGAGAAGATCTTGAACATGGAGCCGGAGATGTCGGACTTGAACTTCACTTCGTCGAAGATGAAGAATTCCGGCTCCGGGCCGACGAATACGGTGTCACCGATACCGGTGGTCTTCAGGTATTCCTCGGCGCGCTTGGCGATGGCGCGCGGGTCGCGGTCGTAGCCTTGCATGGTGCTCGGCTCGATGATGTCGCAAACCAGGATCAGGGTCGGCTCTTCGGTGAACGGGTCCAGCACGGCGGTGCTGTCGTCCGGCAGCAGGATCATGTCGGAGGCTTCAATGCCTTTCCAACCTTCGATGGAGGAACCGTCGAACATCTTGCCGTGTTCGAAGAAATCGTCATCGGCGTCACGGGCCGGCATGGTCACGTGCTGCTGCTTGCCTTTGGTATCGGTGAAGCGCAGATCAATCCACTTCACGTCGTGTTCTTTAATCAGTTGAAGCGACTTCGACATGTTGTCCTCCAGGTGGATGGGGGCAGGGAACCTTGCCTCCCAAAAATTCGGGGTTCAGCCGGAGCGGGATAGTCCGCCAGGGCAACCTGCCTCACAAGGGAGCAAATTGCGTGCCAGTGCCCCGGAATGGGCTGAGGGCCCAAAACTCGCGCCTGGCGGGGGCTTGGCTCCAATTGTGAGCAGTTTTGCGCACCGTTTTCGTGCCGGTCGTGGTGCGCGTGATCCATTTTGGTGCACTGCAAGCTTTGCTGAATGATTTTGGTCAAAGCTTGAACAATTTCCGCTATAATCCGCGCCCCTCTTTTTCGGTCGCCGGCGCAAGCGCTGTTTTCATGAAACTCATTGTCAAAGTCTTTCCGGAAATCACCATCAAGAGCCGGCCGGTGCGCAAGCATTTCATCCGTCAGCTCTCGAAGAACATCCGCGCGGTCCTCAAGGACCTCGACCCGGAGCTCGAGGTGACCGGCGTCTGGGACAACCTCGAGGTCGAGACCCGGCAGACCGAGCCGAAGCTTTTGCGCGAGATGATCGAGCGCCTGACCTGCACGCCCGGCATCACCCACTTCCTCGAGGTGCACGAGTACCCCCTGGGCGACTTCGACGATGTGCTGGAAAAGTGCAAGCTGCACTTCGCCGACCAGATCCCCGGCAAAATCTTCGCCGTGCGTTGCAAGCGCGCCGGCAAGCACAGCTTCACCTCGATGGAGCTGGAGCGCCATGTCGGCAGCCGCCTGCGCCAGGAGTGCAACGCGGCCGGCATTTCCCTGAACAAGCCGGAAGTCCTGGTGCGCATGGAAGTGCGCGACCAGCGCCTGTTCGTCATCCACCACCAGCACGACGGCATCGGCGGCTACCCGCTGGGTTCCCTGGAGCAGACCCTGGTGCTGATGTCCGGCGGCTTCGACTCCACTGTCGCCGCCTACCAGATGATGCGCCGTGGCCTGATGACCCACTTCTGCTTCTTCAACCTCGGTGGCCGTGCACACGAATTGGGCGTGATGGAAGTGGCCCACTACCTCTGGGAGAAGTTCGGCCGTTCCCAGCGCGTGCTGTTCATCAGCGTGCCCTTCGAGGAAGTGGTCGGCGAAATCCTCAGCAAGGTCGACAACAGCCAGATGGGCGTGGTGCTCAAGCGCATGATGCTGCGCGCCTCCACCCGCATGGCGCGCAAACTGACCCTGGATGCCCTGGTCACCGGCGAGGCGATCTCCCAGGTCTCCAGCCAGACCCTGCCCAACCTCTCGGTGATCGACTCGGCCACCGACATGCTGGTGCTGCGTCCGCTGATCGCCAGCCACAAGCAGGACATCATCGACACCGCGATGAAGATCGGCACCGCCGAGTTCGCCAAGCACATGCCCGAGTACTGCGGCGTGATCTCGGTGAACCCGACCACCCGCGCCAAGCTCGGCCGCATCGAGCATGAGGAAGAGCAGTTCGACATGGACATCCTCGAGCGCGCCCTGGAGCGCGCGCGCCTGGTGCCCATCGACCGGGTGATCGACGAGCTGGGCCAGGATGTGGCCGTGGAAGAAGTACGTGAAGCCCTGCCGGGACAGATCGTCCTCGACATCCGCCACCCCGACGCCCAGGAAGATGAACCCCTGGAGCTGCCCGGCATCGAAGTCCAGGCCCTGCCTTTCTATGCGGTCAACAACCGCTTCAAGGAACTGGACGCCAACCGTCAGTACCTCCTGTATTGCGACAAGGGCGTGATGAGCCGTCTGCATGCCCATCACCTGCTCAGCGAGGGGCATGCCAATGTGCGCGTTTATCGTCCGGCTTAAACAGCCCGGGCTGTATGGCGGCAGCATCCGCCATCGCCCTCCCGACCATCGGGCCGCTTGATACGTACTTCATTCATATGCGCGACCTAGACTGCGCGGCACACCGAATCCTCTGATCGAGATACAAACGTGATCGAAAAACTCCGCAATATCGCCATCATCGCCCACGTCGACCATGGCAAGACCACCCTGGTGGACAAGCTCCTGAAGCTGTCCGGCACCCTCGACCGCAAAGAAGCGGAAAGCGAGCGCGTGATGGACTCCAACGAGCAGGAAAAAGAGCGCGGCATCACCATCCTGGCGAAGAACACCGCCATCAAGTGGAACGGCTACAACATCAACATCGTCGACACCCCCGGCCACGCCGACTTCGGCGGTGAGGTGGAGCGCGTGATGTCCATGGTCGACTCCGTGCTGCTGGTGGTCGACGCCCAGGACGGCCCCATGCCGCAGACCCGCTTCGTGACCCAGAAGGCCTTCAAGGCCGGCCTGCGTCCGATTGTGGTGGTGAACAAGATCGACCGTCCGGGCGCGCGTCCTGACTGGGTCATCGACCAGATCTTCGACCTGTTCGACAACCTCGGCGCCACCGATGAGCAGCTCGACTTCCCGATCGTCTACGCCAGCGCCCTGAACGGCATCGCCGGCCTCGACCACGAGAAGATGGACGACAACATGGACGCCCTGTTCCAGGCCATCATCGACCACGTACCGGTACCGGACGTCGACGTCGACGGCCCGTTCCAGATGCAGATTTCCCAGCTGGACTACAACAGCTTCCTCGGCGTGATCGGCATCGGCCGTATCGCCCGTGGCCGCGTCAAGTCCAACACCCAGGTGGTCGCCGTGAGCGACGACGGTACCCGCCGCAACGGCCGTATCCTCAAGATCATGGGCCACTCCGGCCTGCAGCGCGTGGAAGTGGCCGAAGCCGAAGCCGGCGACATCGTCTGCGTATCCGGCATGGAAGAGCTGTTCATCTCCGACACCCTGTGCGACCCGCAGAACGTCGAAGCCCGTCCGCCGCTGACCGTCGACCAGCCGACCGTGAGCATGACCTTCCAGGTCAACGACTCGCCGTTCGCCGGTCGCGAAGGCAAGTTCGTCACCAGCCGCAACATCAAGGACCGTCTGGACAAGGAACTGCTGCACAACGTGGCTCTGCGCGTTGAGCCGGGCGAGTCCGCCGAGAAGTTCAAGGTCTCCGGCCGTGGTGAGCTGCACCTCTCCGTACTGATCGAAACCATGCGCCGCGAAGGCTTCGAGATGGCCGTAGGCCGTCCGGAAGTGGTGATCATCGAGAAGGATGGCGAGAAGCAGGAGCCCTACGAAAACGTCACCATCGACATCGAAGAGCAGCACCAGGGCTCTGTGATGGAGCAGATGGGCCTGCGCAAGGGCGATCTGACCAACATGATCCCCGACGGCAAGGGCCGTGTTCGCCTGGAGTACACCATCCCGGCGCGTGGCCTGATCGGCTTCCGTAACAACTTCCTGACCCTGACCTCGGGTACCGGCATCCTGACCTCGACCTTCAGCCACTACGGCCCGATCAAGGCCGGCGAAGTCAGCAACCGTCAGAACGGCGTACTGGTCTCCATGGCCACCGGCACCGCGCTGACCTACTCGCTGGAAACCCTGCAGAGCCGCGGCAAGCTGTTCCTCGCCCCGGGCGATGAGATCTACGAAGGCCAGCTGAGTGGCATCAACAGCCGTGACAACGACCTGGTGATCAACCCCACCAAGGGCAAGAAGCTCGACAACATGCGCGCTTCCGGCAAGGACGAAGTCATCGCCCTGGTTCCGCCGATCAAGTTCACCCTGGAACAGGCGCTGGAATTCATCGCCGACGACGAACTGGTGGAAGTGACGCCGAAGTCCATCCGCCTGCGCAAGAAAATGCTGAACGAGAACGACCGCAAGCGCTACGAGCGCAGCAAGGTGTAACTCGACACCGCAGTGAAAAAAGCCCCGCCGGAGCGATCCGGCGGGGCTTTTTCTTTGGTCCGCCGTCCGTAGGGTGCGCTGTGCGTACCGGGCCTTGCTTGCGGCTTCTGCGTAGGGTGGACAGCGTTCTTCTGACCACCACCGCGGGGGATCCACTTCGTAGATGTTCGCCTGTGCCAGGTGCCTTTCCGTAGGGTGGGCTTCAGCCCACCAAAGCCCTTCATACACCCGATCAGGAAATTTCCATCTGACTGTTCAGAGCGCACTGGCATACCTCCTTGCGCTCAGTTGCTTTCATTGGCCCCCGCTTTCGCACCAGGCCCAAAGCAATGGAATTGCCCCGCGCGCGTTCATTGAAACGCCATCTCCTCCCACTGCTCATGCTGACCCTGGGCATCGCGCAATGGGCTGGTGCCGACGTCTCTCCGGGTGACCGCGAGCTGATCCGTGAACGCCAGGAACGCATCCTCGACGAACAACGCCGGCGTCTCGACGAACTGCAGCAACTCCCTGGGAAAACCGCGCTGCCCGAGCCACCGGCGCCCGCCGACGAAGCCCAGTGTTTCCACATCCGCAGCATCCACCTGCAAGGTGCCGACCACATTCCCGCCCCGCGCCAGCGTGAACTGCTGGTCCCCTTCGAGGGGCGTTGCCTGGGCAGCGCCGGCCTCAACGAACTGCTCAAGGCGATTACCGGGTTCTATCTCGACAAGGGGTACGTCACCTCGCGTGCCTACCTGCCGCAGCAGGACCTCGCGGACGGCGAACTCGAGGTGATAGTGATCGAGGGGCGCCTGGAGGGGCTCGACAGCTCCTCCGTAGCCAGTGACCGCGAACTGGCCATGACCTTCCCCGGCCGCGTTGGCGATATGCTCGACCTTCGCGAGCTGGAACAACTGGTCGACCAGTTGAATCGCCTGCCGTCGCGCCCGGCCCAGCTGGAACTGGTGCCCGGCGAACAGGTCGGCGGCAGCCGCGTGCGCCTCCAGGGCGAAGCCGCCAAGCCCTGGCGCGTCGGCCTCAGCCGCGACAACGACGGCCAGCGCAGCACCGGCGAACAGCAATGGGGCGTCAGCCTCGACTGGGACAGCCCCCTGGGCCTCGCCGACCAGCTCAATCTGCGCGGCGGCGGCGATGCGGTCAGCGATCACTGGCGCCATTCGGCCAACCAGGGCTTCTCCTACAGCCTCCCCTACGGCTGGTGGAGCCTCGCCTACAGCTACAGCCAGAGCTACTACCGCACCCGTAACGACAGCGCCGGCTTCGACTTCGCCCTCGATGGCGAGAGCAAGAACCACCAGCTGCGCGCCGAGCGCGTGCTGCACCGCGACAGCGCCGGCAAGACCGCCGCCAGCTTCGGCCTGGCCCACCTGCGCACCCGCAACTACATCGAGGAAAGCCTGATCGAGGCCTCCACCCAGCGCCTGACCGAAGCCCAGTTCGGCTTCAACCACGGCCGCCGCTTCGGCTCGGCATTCGTCAACCTCGACCTCGGCTGGCAGCGCGGTATCGGTGCCCTGGACGCCCAGGGCACCGGGCACCCCCGGGGCAGCGAGCCCGTGGCCCGCTACAGCAAGTACAGCCTCACCCTCAGCTACCTGCAGCCTTTCCAGCTCTTGGGGGAGAACCTTAGCTTCGACAGCCTCACCTACGGCCAGTACAGCGAGGACCCACTGTTCAGCCCGCAGCGCATCAGTCTGGGTGGCCTCAGCTCGGTGCGGGGATTCAAGGACCAGTCCCTGGCCGGTGACAGCGGCGGTTACTGGCGCAACCAGCTGCGCTGGCGCCGTGCGGTCACCTGGGAGCCGCTGCGGCCCTGGCTGCAGGAGTACGGCGCGGCGCTGGCCTACGACCTCGGTGTGATCCACGGCAATGCCCATAACCCTGGCCAGAGCGGCCGCCTGAGCAGCCACGCGCTGGAACTCAGTACCCGAGGCCAGCACCTCGCCGCCGCGTTCACCTTCGCCCATTCCCTGGAACGGCCGGATGCCATCGAGCGCCGGGAACGGCCCATCTACTTCCGTTTCGACCTCTTCTTCTGAGTCGGCCAGGACAGGAGTCCCGCAGCATGGATACCCGCAGCCCCTTCTTCCAGAACATCGCCCTGGTCCTGATCGGCATCCTCTTCCTCGATCCGATCGTCGCCACTGCCGCCCAGCTGGCGGTGGATCAGGCGGCGGGCGGCAATACCCAGCTGGGCCAGGCCGGCAACGGCGTGCCGGTGGTCAACATCGCCACCCCCAACGCCAGTGGCCTGTCCCACAACCGCTTCCGCGAGTACAACGTCGGTGCCGAGGGGCTGATCCTCAACAACGCCACCGAGCGGGCCCAGGCCAGCCAGTTGGGCGGGCTGATCCTCGGCAACCCCAACCTCCAGGGCCGCGCCGCCGGCACCATCCTCAACGAAGTCACCGGCGGTAATCGCAGCCTGCTCGGCGGCTACACCGAAGTGGCCGGGCAGTCAGCGCGGGTCATTGTCAGCAACCCCCACGGCCTCACCTGCAACGGCTGCGGCTTCATCAACACCCCGCGCGCCACCCTGACCACCGGCAAACCGGTGCTGGAGGCGGGACGGCTCGACCGCTTCCAGGTGGACGGCGGCGATATCACCCTCGAGGGCGCCGGCCTCAACGCCAGCAACGTCGACCAGTTCGAGCTGATCACCCGCAGCGCCCGGCTCAATGCCGAACTCCATGCCCGCGACCTCACCATCGTGACCGGCCGCAACGACGTGCAGGCCGACAGCCTGGCCGCCACCCCGCGCGCCACCGATGGCGGCGCCGCCCCGGCCCTGGCCATCGACAGCTCCGCCCTGGGTGGCATGTACGCCGGGGCCATCCGCCTGGTGGGCACCGAGGCCGGGGTGGGCGTGAAGCTGGCCGGCGACATGGCGGCCAGTGCCGGTGACATCCGCATCGACGCCAACGGCCAGGTGACCCTGGCGCAGACGGCGGCCGCCCGCGACCTGCAGGTCAGGGCGCAGGGCGCCGAGCTGACCGCCCAGGCCTATGCCGGCGGCAGCGCCGTGCTGGAAACGCGCGAGGACCTGGTCATCCGCCAGAGCCTGGCGGCGAAGGACGCCGTGCGCCTCAACAGCGGCGGGCGCACCCTCAACCAGGGGGTAGTCGAGGCCGGGGTCAACCCGGACAACAGCCGCAACGGTGGCGGCGACGTGCAGCTACAAGCGCGGGAGGTGCGCAACGCCGGCACCCTGGCGGCCAGCCGCAACCTCGAGGTCAGCGCTCGCCAGACCTTGGACAACCAGGGCGGCACCCTCAGTGCCCAGTCACAGGTCAAGGTGGCGGCTTCCAAGCTGGACAACCGCCAGGGCCGGGTGCTGGCCAAGGGCGATCTCGCGGTGACAGCCGATCAGCTGCAGAACAGCCAGGGCGGATTGATCACCAGCAGCGGACCGCTCGACGTCGGCGTGGGGCAACTGGACAACCGTGGTGGAGAAGTCTCCAGCCAGTCGAATGCCCGCCTGCGCACCGACAGCCTGGACAACCGTGGCGGCAAGGTGATTGCCGAACAGACCCTCGATCTCGCCGCCAGCGAGGCCGTGAACAACCAGGCTGGCGCCCTCGGCGCCAACCAGCGGCTGCAGCTCAAGGCGGGCTCCCTGGACAACAGCCGGCAAGGCCGGGTCGGCAGCCAGGGCAGTCTCGATATCCAGGTAGCGGACGCGCTGGACAACAGCCTGGCGGGACAGATCGGCGCCAATGGCCATACCCGGGTAGCTGCCCGGAAACTCGACAACAGCCAGGGCGGCCAACTGACCAGCAGCGCCGGTCTGGACCTCCAGGCCGGTCAGGTGGATAACCACGGTCAGGGCCGCATCGCCAGCCACGGTCCGTTGGCCGCCAGCATCACCGGGCTCGACCAGCGGGACGGCGGCCAGCTCTACAGCAATAGCGACCTCAGCCTAGACCTCAATGGCGGCCACCTGGATAACAGCGGTGGCCTGCTCAACGCTCCCGGCCGACTGCTGCTGAAGAACCTCGGCGATGTCAGCAACCGGAGCGGAGAAATCTCCAGCCGGCAGGCCTTCACCCTGGCCGCCCGCAGCCTCGACAACGCCAGCGGCAAGCTGCTGAGCGCCCAGGCCCTGACCCTGCGGCTGGAAAGCGCCCTGAACAACCTCAAGGGGCGGATCGCTGGCGCCGGCGTGGAGGTTCGCAGCGCCTCCCTGGACAACGGTGGAGGCCTGCTCACCAGCAGCGGCAACCTGCTGCTGCAGGTCGCCGGCCGGGTCGACAACCGTTCCGGGGAACTGTCCTCGGCGGGTGCCGCCAGGCTCGAAGCCGCCGGCCTGGATAACCGGGATGGCGACCTGCTCGGCGACAGTGGCCTGTCCGTCCTCCTGGGCGGCGCGCTGGACAATCGTGACGGCACCCTGGGTTCCGGTGGTGATGTCAGCCTGCAGGCCGCCAGCCTGGACAACAGTCAGGGAGGCACGCTGGTGGCGGACGGCAGCCTGGGCATCCTGCTCAGCGGCCTGCTGGACAACCAGGGCAAGGGCAGTCTGCTCGCCAAGGGGGTCATGGATATCCAGGCCGGCCGCCTGGACAACCGCGCTGGCCTGGTCAGCGGCCAGGGCCGGATTGGCATCCTTGCCGGGCAGTCGGATAACCGTGGCGGCCACCTGGTCGCCAATGGCCCACTGGTACTCAGGATCGACCTGCTGGACAACCGCGAGCAGGGCCAGATCAGCAGCAAGGCCAGCCTGGATTACCAGGGTCAGCGCCTGGACAACCAGGGCGGCCGCATCACTGCCGCCGGCCCCGTGCAGCTCAATGCCCGGGAGGTGCAGAACGGCCAGGGTCGCATCGCCAGCCAGGCCGATCTCAAGGCCAGCCTTGGCACATTGGAACAGGTGGGCGGCGAGCTGGTCGCCCAGGGCCGCCTCGACCTCGACGCTGCCACGCTCGACAACCGCCAGGGTGGTCTGGTGGGCAGTACAGGGGTCTTGACGCTCGCAGTCGACCAGATCGACAACCGCGGCGGCGAGATATCCAGCCAATCCGGGGTGACCCTCTCGGGCCAGCACCTGGACAACAGCGGCGGCAAGCTGCTGGCCGGTACCGACCTCGTCCTTGCCGTGGACCGTGTAATCAATCAGGCCAAGGGCCTGGTCTTCGGCCGTACGTCTGCCGCGCTCAGTGGCAGCAGCCTGGACAATAGCGATGGCACCCTGGCCAGCGCTAAGGCGCTGGTGCTTGCCCTGGCCCCCAGTGGCCGCGGGCCGGGCGGCACCCTGGTCAACCACCAGGGCCTGGTCAGCAGCGAGGGCACCCTGGTGCTCAGCGTCAGTCGCCTGGACAACCGGGCCGGCACGATATCCAGTGCCGAGGACCTGAATCTGACCAGCGCCGGGCCGCTCGACAACCGCGGTGGCGCCATCCTCACCGATGCGGCCCTGCAGCTTGCCAGCGGCCAGCTCGACAACAGCCGCACTGGCCGGATCAGCGCCAGGGGCGGCAGCCGGGTCCGCGCCGGTGACCTGGACAACAGCCAGGGCGGCATCCTGACCAGCGGTGCTCAGTTGGACCTCCAGGCCGCGCAGGTAAACAACAGTGGCAAGGGGCGCATCGCCAGCAATGGCCCGCTGAACGCAAATATCGCCAGCCTCGACCAGCGGGATGGCGGCGAACTCTTCAGCAAGGCCGACCTCAGTCTCGATCTCAACCAGGGCGAACTGGACAACCGCGACGGTGGCCTGATCAACGCCCAGGGCTGGCTGCTGTTGAATAACGTCGGCCTGCTGCGTAACCAGGGCGGGGAAATTTCCAGCCAGCGAGGCCTCAGCCTGGCGGTTCGGGAACTCGACAACAACGGCGGCAGCCTGCTCAGCAACCAGCCGCTGGTGTTGCGCATCGCCCAGGCCCTTAACAACGTCAAAGGCCAGATTTCGGCAGCCGGCCTCCGGCTCGAAGCAGGAAGCCTGGACAACAGCCAGGGCCTGATCAGCAGCACGGGAGACCTTGACCTCGTGGTGGCCGGCCAGGCGGCCAACCAGGGCGGTGAGTTGGTTGCCCTGGAAAAGCTCAACCTCCAGGCCGGCAGCCTGGACAACCGCGCGGACGGCCTGGTGGGAGCGGTAAAAGGCCTCAGGCTCGCGGTTGGCGAGACCGACAACCGCGGCGGCGAGATTTCCAGCCAGGCCGACGCCAGCCTCAGCGGCGGGCACCTGGACAACTCGGGTGGCAAGCTGCTGGCCAACGGCTCGCTGGTGTTGGCGCTCGACCGGCTGATCAACCAGGCCAAGGGCCTGGTGTCCGCCAGTGGTGGCCTTCGCCTGGATGGCCGGGAACTGTCCAACGACGGCGGCACCCTGGCCAGCCGGCAGGACCTCCGGCTCGACCTGAGCGAGCGCTTCTCCAACCGCCAGGGCCTGGTGAGTGGCGAAGGCACCCTGGGCATTGCCGCCGATACCTTGGACAACGCTGGCGGCACGCTGTCCGCCGGCGGCCCGCTGGTCCTGGAAGCCAGGACCGCGATGGACAACCAGGGCGGCCGGGCAGTGACCGACGACAGCCTGCAACTGCACGGCGGCCACCTCGACAACCGCAAGGGGCTGCTTTCCGCAGAGGGGGCCATGCAGGTCCGCAGCACGGCCCTCGACAACCGCCGGGGCGGGCAACTGATCGGTGGCGACACCCTCAGCCTCGACACCGGCCTGATCGACAACAGCGACAAGGGCCGGATCGGCAGTGCCAAGACTCTCGACGTACGCGCCACCAGCCTCGACCAGCATGGCGGCGGCCAACTGTTCAGCCAGTCCGACCTCCGCCTCGACCTTCAGGGCGGCGCTCTGGATAACCGTGGCGGCCTGCTCAACAGCCCTGGCCAGTTACTGCTGCAGAACCTCGGCGACGTGCGCAACCAGGATGGCGAAATCTCCAGCCAGCAGGCCTTCACCCTGGCCGCCCGCAATCTGGACAACAGCAGCGGCAAGCTGCTCAGCGCCCAGGCCCTGACCCTGCGTATCGAGCAGGCCCTGGGCAACCTCAAGGGCCTGATCGCCGGCGCCAGTCTCGCCATCCGGGCCGCCCACCTCGATAACAGCGGCGGCACCCTGAGCAGCCGGAGCGACCTCGACCTCGGCGTGGAACAACTGCTCGTCAACGGCTGGCAAGGCCTGGTCAGCGCCGCCCAGGCCCTGCGCCTGACCAGTGGCAGCCTGGACAACCGGGGCGGCAGCCTGCTGGCGGGAACGGCCCTGGATCTCTCCACCGGCAGCCTGGACAACAGTGGCCAGGGCCTGATCAACAGCCAGGGCCGGCTGACCCTGGCCAGCCGCCAGCAACTGGCGAATGACGGCGGTGAGATATCCGCCAAGGGCGAGCTGGCCCTGCGCACCGGCCAGTTCGTGCAGCACCAGGGCCGCCTGATCGGCGAATCCGGCGTCACCCTCGACCTGCAGGGCGGCGACCTGGACAACCAGGGGGGCCTGATCCTCGCCGACGGCCCGCTGCGCCTGGAGCACCTGCGCGATCTCGATAACCGGGATGGGGAAATCAGCAGCCGCGAGAGCTTCGCCCTCGACTTGCGCCACCTCGATAACCGCGGCGGCAAGCTGATCAGCAATGGCCAACTCGGCCTGGAACTGGAGAGCGCCAATAACCAGGGCGGGCTGCTCTCCGGCTGGCTGGGCCTCGACCTCAGCGGCCTGAGCCTGGACAACAGCGCCGGCGGCACCCTCTCCAGCCGCAGTGGCGACCTCAACGTCCGTCTCACTGGCGCCCTGCTCAACCGGGGCGAAGGCGCCCTGGTCAGCCAGGGCGGCCTCAGCGTCAAGGCGGCCAGCCTGGACAACAGCGACAAAGGCATTCTTTCCAGCGGTGCCGGGCAGACGCTCGAGCTCACCGACCTGCTGGACAACCGCGAGGGTGGCCTGATCGACAGCGGCGCCGGCCTGAGCCTCAAGGCGGTCGGCCTGAACAACGCCGCCGGCACCCTGCAGGCGCAACAGGACCTGATGCTGGAGGCCACCGACCTGGACAACAGCGGCGGCCGCATCGCCGGCAATGGCGCAGTCACCCTGAACCTGCTCGGTGCCCTGACCAACATCAGGGGGACCCTGGCCAGTACCGGCCCGCTGCTCCTGCAGGGGGCGAGCCGGGTCGACAACCGTGGCGGCCAGATCGCCAGCCAGGGCCTGTTGACCCTGCTCACCGGCAGCCTGGACAACCGCGACCAGGGCACCCTCGCCGCCAACGGCGCACTACTGCTCACCGCCGGCGGTGCGGTGCAGAACAGCAATGACGGCCTCATCTACAGCCGCAATGCTGGTCTCGAGCTGATGGCCGCCAGCCTCGACAACACCGGCGGCACCCTGCAGGTCCGGGGCGACCTCGCCCTGGCCGTCGGCGGGGCCCTCGCCAACCTGGGCGGCCGCCTCATCAGCCAGGAGGGCAACGTCGAACTCGAAGCTGCGACGCTGGACAACCGCGACGGTGTCTTCGCCAGCCTGCGCGGCTGGGTCAAGGCGCGCCTGGGCGACTGGCTCGACAACAGCGCTTGGTCCGGTGCGGGTGGCGTCATCCAGGCGCAGTCCCTGGAGCTTGCCGTCTCCCGTCTGAACAACCAGGGCGGGCATATCTCGGCGCTTGGTGGCGACGCCCGGCTCTCCGCGGGGCAGCTCGACAACCGCCAGGGCGGGCTCTTCGCCAAACAACTGCTCCAGGTCAGCGGAACCCAGGTGACCAATGGCGGGCAGATTGCTGCAGGCGCGGTGGACTTCAGCCTGGCCGGTGCCCTCGATAACCGCCACGGGATCATTGAAAGCGACAGCACCCTGGCGCTGGCCGCCGCCTCTCTGGACAACCGTAGTGGACAACTACGCGCCTTGGGCGGCAGCGGCCGCACCCAGCTCAGCCTACAGGGGCTCTTCGACAACCGTGGCGGCGTGCTGGAAAGCGCCAACCACGAACTGGGCGTGAGCGCCGGCAATTTCCTCAACGCCGGCGGCAAGGTGCTCCATGTGGGCCGTGGCGCCTTCGATATCGACACCCTCAGCGCCACCGACGGCGATGGCAGCCTGGTCACCCGTGGCGCACTGACCATCACCGCCGACAGCTGGACCAACAGCAGCGTGCTACAGGCCGGCAGCCTGATCGTCCAGGTTGGCCAGTTCACCCAGACCGCCGGCGGTAAATTGCTCGCCAGCGATCGGTTCAGCGGCAGCGGCGGCACCTGGACCAACCATGGGCTGCTCGCCAGCGATGGCGATTTCCGTCTCGACCTCAGCGGCAGCTACAGCGGCAGCGGCCGCATCAGCAGCCTGGGCCGCCTGAGCTTGAACTCGGGCCGGCTGGACCTGCCCGGCGAGGGCCGCATCACCGGCGGCGACGTCACCGATATCCAGGTCGGAGGGCTACTCACCAACGCTGGCCGAATCACCTCCGCCAGCGACCTGAGGATCAACGCCGGGGCCATCAGCAACTTCGGCACCCTGGGCAGTGCCGGCCAGCTGCGCCTGGTGGCGCCGAACCTGCTCAACGAAAACGGGCTGATCTTCAGCGGCGCGGACATGACCCTGCGCGTGGACAGCTTCATCAACCGCCATACCGACCTGTTCAGCCTGGGAGCGCTGGACATCGCCGCCAACGACGCCGGGGCACGCAGCGCGGTGCTGGAGAACATCTCCTCGACCCTGGAAAGCCAGGGCGACATGCGCCTCTCGGTCAGCCAGCTCACCAACCGCAAGGACCGCTTCGAGGCCAGCCTCGAACTGCATGCCGGCCGCATCACCATCACCGCGACCGACAACTGCAAGGGCAAGCACTGCTGGGCCCTATACAACGTCAAGGAAACCTACCAGGCCAAGGTGATAGAGGACTCCGCCAGCGCCAGTCTGATCGCCGGTGGCCATTTGGCGTTCCAGGGCGACCAATTCAACAACCAGAACAGCCTGGTGTCCGCGGCGGGAGATCTCAGTGTCAGCGCGGAGCGCCTCAGCAACGTCGGTGCGGCGGGTGGCTACGAGCGCTATCGCACCTACGAGATCTACACCAGGAGCGATCCCGAGTACTGGGGCTTCGTCCAGAACCAGGAGCACTACAACCGCTACAACGACCCGAGCTCGGCCGACTACGACCCGGGCCGCCTGGCCGCCGACCCCATACTCATTGGTGTCAAACAGAGCGACCAGAACCTGCCGACCACGGGTGCAGTGGTGGCCCAAGCCATCATCCAGGCCGGCGGCCGGATCGACGTGCAGGCCAGCCAGGAGATCGTCAACGGCAGCCTGCGGCCGGGCGAGCCCGGCGCGCTGGGGGGCAGTCGCGTGCAGAGCACGGCCACCGACGCCAACAGCCTCTCGACGCCTGCACGGCTCAATGCGCAATTGCCGCCCGACCTCGCGCAACAGCAGGTCAACCCGCTCAATTTGCCCGGCTTCAGCCTGCCCAGCGGCGAAAATGGCTTGTTCCGATTGAGCGGCCAGGGTGGCAGCGCCGCCGAGGCCGACATTGCCGGCAACGCCCCGCAGCAGTGGACCATGGGCGGCGCCAGCGTTGGCCTCGCCCAGCGCGAGCGGCCGCTTCCCGATACCCAGGTGCGTGAGGTGCAGGTCAGCGACAATGCCCAGACCGGCGGCTCGCAGCTTGGCCTGGGTGACTGGCAACGCACCGGAGGAAACGGCGGCAGCGCTGGTGCCATCCGCGTCGAGGTCGACGGGGCGTCGGTCGTTACCGCCCTGCCAGGCCGTACCCTGGCCGGTGGCGGCATGACCCCCGAGCAGGTCCAGGCGCCAGACCCCAGCGGTGGCGCGACGCTGCCGGATGGGCAAGCGGTCCAGCAGTTCTCGGGGCAACTCACCCTCCAGGCACCGTCCAGGCCCCATAAGTACCTGATCGAAACCAACCCCGAACTGACCAGCCTCAAGCAGTTCCTCAGCTCCGACTACCTGCTCGGTCGCCTGGGCTACGAACCGGACCAGGCACAGAAACGCCTCGGCGACGGCCTCTACGAGCAGCGCCTGATGCGCGAGGCCGTCGCTGCCCGCACTGGCCAGCGCTTCCTCGCCGGGCTGACCAGCGACGAGGCGATGTTCCGCTATCTGATGGACAACGCCCTGGCCAGCCAGCAGGCGCTGAACCTCAGCGTCGGTGTGGGCCTGAGTGCTGCCCAGGTGGCGGCGCTGACCCACGACATCGTCTGGATGGAACAGCATGTGGTGAACGGCGAGCCGGTGTTGGTGCCGGTGCTCTACCTGGCCCAGGCCCAGGGGCGCCTGGCCCCCAATGGCGCGCTGATCCAGGGGCGGGACGTCAACCTGGTGAGCGGCGGCGATCTGACCAACCAGGGCACCCTGCGCGCCAGCAACAACCTCAGCGCCAGTGGCCGTGACCTCGGCAACACTGGCCTGATCGAAGCCGGCAACCGCCTCGACCTGCTCGCCACCGACAGCATCCGCAACGCCCAGGGCGGCATCATCGCCGGGCGCGATGTCAGCGCCATCGCCCTCACCGGCGACCTGGTCAACGAACGCAGTGTCAGTACCCTCGAGCATGGCGGCGCCAGCCTGCGGCAGACCGACAGCGTGCTTAACACCACCGCGCGCATCGAAGCCGCCAACAGCCTCAGCCTCTCGGCCGGCCGCGACCTCAGCAACATCGGTAGTGTGCTCAGTGCCGGCGGCAACGCCAGCCTCAGCGCTGGCCGCGACCTGGCCATTGCCTCGGTCGCCGAGATCGATCACGCCGAAGGCCGTGGCAAGAAATCGCGCTGGAGCGAAACCAGCATCACACAGCATGGCAGTGAGGTGCAGGTGGGCGGTGATCTCAAGGTCGAGGCCGGGCGGGATCTGGCGGTGATCGCTAGTCGCGTGGGCGCCGGCGGTGACCTCGAACTGGCGGCGGGCCGCGACCTCACCATCGCCTCGGCGGCCGACGAAAGCCACTACGAGTACCACTACAAAGGAAAAGGCAAGAAGGTCGATATCGAGCGCGACAGCGTGCGTCAGCAGGGCAGCGTCATCGAAGCCGGCGGTGACATCACCGCCCTCGCCGGGCGTGACCTGACCCTCACCGCCAGCCAGGTCAAGGCCGGCGATGACGCGTACCTCTATGCCGGCCGTGACCTCAGCCTGCTGGCGGCCGAAGACAGCGACTTCAGCCTCTACGACAAGAAGAAAAAGGGCAGCTTCGGCAGCAAGAAGACCCAGCGTGATGAAGTCACCGACATTCGTTACGTTGGCAGCGAGATCACCACCGGCGGCGACCTCACCCTGGTCAGCGAAGGCGACCAGCGCTACCAGAAAGCCAAGCTGGAATCCGGCGCCGACCTGACCCTGGACAGCGGCGGCGAGATCGCCTTCGAAGCGGTGAAGGACCTGCACCAGGAAAGCCATGAGAAGAGCAAGGGCGACCTCGCCTGGACCAGCGCCAAGGGCAAGGGCACCACCGACGAGACGCTGCGGCAGAGCGAACTCATCGCCCAGGGCGAAATCGCCATCCACGCCGTGGACGGCCTGAAGGTCGACCTCAAGCACATCGACCAGCAGACCGTCAGCCAGACCATCGACGCGATGGTGCAGGCCGATCCCAACCTCGCCTGGATCAAGGAGTTGGAACAGCGTGGGGATGTGGACTGGCAGCGGGTGAAGGAAGTGCATGACTCCTTCAAGTACAGCCATTCGGGGTTGGGGGCGGGGGCGCAACTGGCGATTGCGATCCTCGTGACCTACCTGACCTGGGGAGCCGGTGCGAGTCTGAGCGGAGCTGCCGCGGGCTCCGTCGAAGCGGGCGTCGCCAACTCCGTTGTTAATGCTGTTGCGGTGAACACTGTTGTAAGCACCATCAACAACAAGGGCAACCTGGGGGCGGCGGCCAAGGACATCACCTCCAGCGACAGTCTGAAGAACTATGTGGCGGCAGGCGTAAGTGGTGGTGTTGCCGGTGGAGGCACTGGTCTTGAGATAGCTGTTAACTCAGCCATGAAGACGCTGGTCAACGGCGGCAAGTTCAAGGACAACCTGACCCAGGCTGTCATCGACTTGGCGGCCAATGCCCTGACTGGCGCCATCTATAAAAAAGTCGGGGACAGCCTGGTAGGCACCGGAATTCCCACCAAAGTCGCCGTACACGCCATCGTCGGTGGTCTGATTGCCGAAGCGGCGGGTGGCGATTTCCGGACCGGCGCCCTGGCGGCCGGCGCCAACGAGGCCCTGATAGACAGCTTCGGCAAGGAACTCTTTCCCGGCGAGGCCCATGAGCGCGTGCTGGCCATGACCTCGCAGTTGATCGGCATCACGGTGGCAGCAGCGGCGGGTGGGGATGAGAAGGCGCAGGAGAAAGCGGGGTGGGTGGCGCAGCAGGCCACGGTATTCAACTACCTGAAGCATGCGGAAGTTGAGCAGATGCTCGAAGAACGTGCTGCCTGCGGGGACAAGGAATGCCGTCTCGATGTTCAAGAGCGATGGGCTCAATTGGATGAGCAGCGGAATCGCGAGCTCGATACGCTCTGCCAGCGCGATCTGAAAGCGTGCGTTCAGCTATCGAACGAGCTGCTGGCTGATGCCCCTAAGATCCAAGCGCTGGCTGACAAGGTTCGCTCCAGCGGAGATGCCGGCGCGGCTACTGCAATCGGATGGATAGTTCCGGATAGTAACCAGGCATCGCAGAACATCATAACTAATCATATAGTTGCTGATCGTGATGGAGCCGGTGCAGGGTTTTGGGCAAATGCAGCTCAGCTTATTGCTGGCATAGTCGGAGGAGGAAAAAGCTCCGGGGGCGCGAAAGGCGCTGTATATAAGACAAACAAAGAAGCTAAGCTGGCGGCAGAGGCACTCGGGTTCACTAAGATATCTGAGACTACTCATGGAGGGCAGGCAATATATAAAAATGGAGGAATGTATATAACTAGGGATCTAGATGGGCATAATGGAGGGGCTTGGAAAATGGCGGATTCCATCAAGGGGTTGGGTAGTAAGAATACCAGGCTCGGAACGTATGATGTTAATTTGAAGCGTATTGGAGATTGAGTGTGGAAACTATATCGCCGGAAAAAGATTGGAAAAATAAAGGAAAGACTCTTCGGTGTTTGATTGAAGAGCTGAATTCATTTGAGAATAAAGAGTTGGTCGTCGAAATCTCGTTGGATGGTGGGCGGACGGCAAAGCCAATAAGTCTTGTTGGGAAAAAAGATGGAAAATGTCTTCTGATGTATCTGGATGACTAGTGAAAAGGCAAGGAAAAGGGGACAGGAAAAGGGGGACAGGAAAAGGGGACAGATTTATTTTTCCTACTCTAATTTTTCATAAAGGGTAGGGCCGTCGGATTTAGAGAGCCGTAGAGGGAGCAGCCATGCCCAGGGTCGGGCGCGTCTTATTGCCAAATTATCCACATCACATTGTTCAGCGTGGCCATAACCGGCAGGTCGTGTTTGCCGAGGACGCTGATTTCGAGCGTTACCTGGCCGACTTGCGCGAGTTGAAGGATGTCTTCGGGGTCAAGGTCTATGCGTATTGCCTGATGACCAACCATG
>NZ_JBHZGN010000042.1:0-32352 GCF_049334135.1 Metapseudomonas cellulosilytica
CCCTCATGGGGCAGCTTCGCCGCCCTTGGCGATTGAAATCGCCCCTACAAAAAAGCATCGCGAATGAATTCGCTCCTACAACAGATGACGCGCGCCCTGTAGGGGCGAATTCATTCGCCAAGCAGGCCGCAGGTCTGCCCTGCAATTCCTCATGGGGCAGCTTCGTCGCCCTTGGCGATTGAAATCGCCCCTACAAAAAAGCATCGCGAATGAATTCGCCCCCACAGAAAAGGCCCCCATTGGGGGCCTTTTCGTTACAGGTAGTTCTGCGTGACCTCGTCGACGAAGCCGTCGCTGCGCATCTGGTCCAGGGCCTTCTGCAAGCGCTCGATGACTTCGTCCGGCGTGTCCTTGTTGAAGGCGAGGTAGAGCTCGGCGCTGTTGAAGCGCAGCACGGTCTGCAGGCCGGTCACGCCTTCCTGCTTGGCCAGGTAGCGGCCCACCGGATCGGTGGTGGCCCAGAGGTCGATCTGGCCCTTGAGCAGTTTCTGCACGTTCTCCTGGTCGCGCAGGGCGTTCTGCGGAGCCATGCCCTGGCTCTCCAGGTGCTGGCTCACGGCGTCGTTCTTGTAGGCGCCGATGCGGTACTGGGACGCGCTCTTCAGGTCCTTGACGGCGAGGTTCTTGCCCGGCGGGGCGAGCAGCACCCATTCGGTCTTGGCGATGGGACCGACCCACTTGAACAACGGTTTGCGTTCGGGGGTGAAAGTGGTGGAGAACAGGCCGTAGCTGGGCTTGTCCAGGGTCAGGCGGTAGAGGCGGTCCCAAGGGAAGCGCAGGGTCAGGCTGTAGTTGATGCCGGCGCGCTTGAACATCTCGCGGACGATATCGGCGCTGATGCCATCGATGCCATCGTCGCGGGCGAAGTTCTTGTCATCCACCGCCATGTTGAAAGGTGGGAAGTTCTCAGTGAGCAACACCACCTTGTAGTCCGCCGGCAAATCGGCGCGCGCCGTGAAGGCGAGGAACATCAGGCCCAATGTCAGGGCGCGTTGGATCAGCTTCTGCATGGTCATACCGCTCGCTTTGATTTGTGGTTGTGGCAAAGCGGCTTCCTTGCGTGGGCTCCCCACCCACGGACGTCTGTCCTGCCTTCCATGGCAATGGCAAACGACCGGCTCATGGCCGGTCGTTCAAGTCTGTCTACAGGTAGTTCTTGAGGATCTCGTCGACGTAGCCCTCGGTGCGCATCTGCTCCAGCGCGCCCTGAAGCTTGTTCACCACGTCGTCCGGGACCTCCTTGTTCAGCGCCAGGAACAACTCGGCCTGGTTGAAGCGCAGCACGGTCTTCAGGCCGCCCACGCCCTCCTGCTTGGCCAGGTAGCGGCCGGCCGGGTCGCCGGTGGCCCAGAGGTCGATCTGGCCCTTTTCCAGCTTCCTGGCGTTTTCCTGGTCGCGCAGGGCGGTGACGGGCTCGAGCTTCTGCTGGGTCAGGTATTCGGCAATGGCGTCGCCCTTGTAGGCGCCCACCTTGTACTTGCGCGCGTCGTCCAGGCTGGACAGGGCGATGGAACTGTCGGCACGGGCCAGCATGACCCAGTCGTCCGGACCGATCGGACCGACCCACTTGAAGGACTGCTCACGCTCGGGCAACCGCGCGGTGACGAACACGCCGTAGCCGGGTTTCTCCAGCGCCAGCTTGTAGATGCGGTCCCAGGGAAAGCGCAGCGTCAGGCTGTACTTGACCCCGGCACGCTTGAACATCTCGCGCACGATGTCGACGGCGATACCGTCGATGTTGTCTTCCTGGGCGAAATTCTTCCCATTGATCGACATGTTGTAGGGCGGGAAATTTTCGGTCAGCAGAACCACGCTGTAGTTCTCGTCCACTTCGGCGCGGGCCGCACCGGCAAGCACCATCAGGGTACCGGCCAGCGCCAGCAGCAGGCGTTTCGACATAGGCGATTACCTTCAGGAAAGAGGAGAATGCGCTGAGCTTAACCTCGCGGTAACGAGGCTCGGGTATCAGCGGCCCAGGCTGCGAACTCCGTCACACGGAGCAGCCCGGGCAATTCAATGCAGGGTCGTGTTCAGCGCACCAGGATGCCGCGGCTGGCCAGGTAGGCCTTGGCTTCGGGCACGGTGTATTCGCCGAAGTGGAAGATGCTCGCCGCCAGAACGGCGTCGGCCTTGCCTTCGAGGATGCCGGCCGCCAGGTGCTCGAGATTACCGACGCCGCCGGAGGCGATCACCGGAATGCCGACGCTTTCGCTGATGGCGCGGGTGACGCCCAGGTCGTAGCCGCTCTTCACGCCGTCCTGGTCCATGCTGGTGAGGAGGATCTCACCAGCGCCGAGGTCTTCCATCTTTTTCGCCCAGGCCACGGCATCCAGGCCAGTGGGTTTGCGACCGCCGTGGGTGAAGATCTCCCAGCGCGGGGTTTCCCCGGGGCCCGACACCTTCTTGGCATCGATGGCGACGACGATGCACTGCGAGCCGAAGCGCGAGGCCGCCTCGCCGACGAACTCGGGGGTGAAGACCGCGGCCGTGTTGATCGACACCTTGTCGGCGCCGGCATTGAGCAGGTTGCGGATGTCCTGCACGGTACGCACGCCACCGCCCACGGTCAGCGGAATGAACACCTGGCTGGCCATGCGCTCCACGGTGTGGAGGGTGGTGTCGCGGCCGTCGACGCTGGCGGTGATATCGAGGAAGGTGATCTCGTCGGCACCCTGCTCATCGTAGCGACGGGCGATTTCCACCGGGTCGCCGGCATCGCGGATGTTCTCGAACTTGACGCCCTTGACCACGCGGCCGTTGTCCACGTCGAGGCAGGGGATGATGCGTTTTGCCAGTGCCATAACAGTGTTCCCGTAGGGTGCGCCGTGCGCACCGGTAACCGTCGAAGGTGCGCAGTGCGCACCCTACTTCAACCCTTGTAGCTGTCGCAGAAGGCCTGCGCCTCGGCCACGTCCAGGGTGCCTTCGTAGATGGCACGGCCGGTGATGGCGCCAATGATGCCGGGGGCCTTGGCGGCCAGCAGTTTCTCGATGTCGCCGAGGTTGTGGATGCCGCCGGAGGCGATTACCGGGATGCGGCTGGCGGCGGCCAGGGCCGCGGTGGCCTCGACGTTGCAGCCCTGCATCATCCCGTCCTTCGCGATGTCGGTGTAGACGATGGCGGAGACGCCGTCGGCCTCGAAGCGGCGGGCCAGGTCAACGGCCTGCACGCTGCTCACCTCGGCCCAGCCGTCGGTGGCGACGAACCCGTCCTTGGCGTCCAGACCGACGATCACCTTGCCCGGGAAGGCCTTGCACGCCTCGGTGACGAACTCGGGCTCTTTCACGGCCTTGGTGCCGATGATCACATAGCTTACGCCGGCCTTGACGTAGTGCTCGATGGTTTCCAGGGAGCGGATGCCGCCACCGATCTGGATCGGCAGGTTCGGGTAGCGCTTGGCAATGGCGGTGACCACCTCGCCGTTCACCGGCTTGCCCTCGAAGGCGCCATTGAGGTCCACCAGGTGCAGGCGGCGGCAGCCACCCTCCACCCATTTGGCAGCCATGCTCACCGGGTCGTCGGAGAACACGGTGGAGTCTTCCATGCGGCCCTGGCGCAGGCGCACGCAGGCGCCGTCCTTCAGATCGATAGCGGGGATAATCAGCATGCTTTTTCCTTCGTCAAAAGAGCGGCAAGCTGCAAGCCACAAGCTGCAAGCATGCGCATCTGTTTCTCTTGCAGCTTGAAGCTCGAGGCTTTCAGCTGCTTTTTTCGAGCGCCCACAAGTCGCTCTCGATGCTCTCGAACCTGTCCTTCAGGTGCGCCTGCACATCGGAGATCGCCTTGTTGTAGAAATGCGGCGCGAATTCCCGGGCGAAGAAGTCCAGCACTTCCTCGGCCTCGAAGGAACCCAGCTCCAGTTCGAAGCGATCGGCCATGAAGCGCTTGATCAGCAGCACCGCGTCGCCGACCTGAGCGGCGTCGAGTTGCAGGGCGGGTGCCTTCTTCGCGCGGCTCATCGGCTTACCAGCGGCCATCCCAGGCGGCGAAGTTCTGCAGCAGCTGCAGGCCGTGGGTGTGGCTCTTTTCCGGGTGGAACTGCACGGCGAAGCGCGAGCCTTCGGCCAGCGCGGCGGCGAAGTCCTTGCCGTAGTGGCCGCGGCCGACCACCTGCTTGGGATTGCCGGCCTCGATGTAGTAGCTGTGCACGAAGTAGAAGCGCGCCCGGTCGGGAATGTTGTGCCACAGCGGGTGGGCGACGCTCTGCTCCACCTCGTTCCAGCCCATGTGCGGCACCTTCAGGTGCTCGCCGTCTTCCACCAGGTCCTTGCCGAAGAAGCGCACCTGGCCGGGGAACAGGCCGATGCAATCGACGCCGTCGTTCTCCTCGCTGCGCTCCAGCAGCGCCTGCATGCCGACGCAGATGCCGAGGAAGGGACGATCCTTGCTGACTTCCTGGACAAGGCTGTCGAAGCCCAGGCGACGGATCTCGGCCATGCAATCGCGAATGGCGCCAACGCCGGGGAAGACCACCCGGTCGGCTTCGCGGATCGCAGCGGCGTCACTGGTGACCAGCACACGGCCGGCGCCGACGTGTTCCAGGGCCTTGGCAACCGAGTGCAGGTTGCCCATGCCGTAGTCGATGACTGCAACCGTCTGCATCAGAGCACGCCCTTGGTGGAAGGCATCTGGCCGGCCATGCGCGGATCGCGCTCAACGGCCATGCGCAGGGCGCGGCCGAAGGCCTTGAACACGGTTTCGATCTGGTGGTGGGTGTTGTGGCCACGCAGGTTGTCGATGTGCAGGCTCACCATGGCGTGGTTGACGAAGCCCTGGAAGAACTCCTGGAACAGGTCGACGTCGAAGCCGCCGACCACCGCGCGGGTGAAGGGCACGTGCATTTGCAGGCCGGGGCGGCCGGAGAAGTCGATGACCACGCGGGACAGCGCTTCATCCAGCGGCACGTAGGAGTGGCCGTAGCGGACGATGCCCTTCTTGTCGCCGAGGGCCTGGGTGAAGGCCTGGCCGAGGGTGATGCCGACGTCTTCCACGGTGTGGTGATCGTCGATATGCAGATCGCCCTTGCACTCGATGTCCAGGTCGATCAGGCCATGACGGGCGATCTGGTCGAGCATGTGCTCGAGGAAAGGCACGCCGATATCGAAGCGTGCCTTGCCAGTGCCATCCAGGTTGATCGAGACCTTGATCTGGGTTTCCAGGGTATTGCGTTCGACGGATGCCGTGCGTTCGGCCATCACCAGCTCCACAAAAGTCTCACGAAAAAGAGCGCCATTATAGGACGCCGGCCCTCGGCACCGCTACCGACGGCGGTCGGCGGGGTTTACACTGCCGGGCTGCCCTCGCCAAGCCCTCCAGGAGCCGCCATGCCCGTGATAGTCGAGACCCTGAACAGCCCGTCCGAGCAGGATCGCGCCGACCTGGCGAAGATCTATGCCGACGCCCCGGACTGGCTGCTGGCGCCCTACGCCGATGCCGCCGAGTTGGTGGAGCGTGGCCTGACCGCGGGCCTGCTGGTGGCCGGACGCTTCAACGACCGCCTGCTGGGAGCGGCCCTGGTGGAGCGCGGCGAGGAGGCCTGGCGGCTGTCCCACCTCTGCGTGCGCAAGGTCACGCGCCACCGTGGCGTCGGCCGCCGCCTGGTGGACGAAGCCGCGCGCCTGGCCCGGGAGGCCGGCAAGCCCCTGCACCTGGCGGCGCCCAAGGACCACCTGGAAAGCCAGGCCCTGGCCGCGCGCCTGCACCTGCCGCTGGAAAGCCTCTGACCCGGTTGCATCGGCGCTGGAACACGGTGGAAATCCCCTTAGGGGATTTTCACCCTACGGACCGGAACCAGCCCGTAGGATGGGTAGAGCGGAGCGAAACCCATGCTGTCGGATCGATGGGTTTCGCAAGCTCGCGGAACGCCGCCCGACCCATCCGACGAAACAAGCCGACTCAGGCCATGGGCTGAACCGTCGGCGAAATTCGCCATCCAACGTCCGATACCCGCTGTTCGAGGCCCGCGCCGTCGCAAACCATGGCTGATGGCCCGGCGCTATACTCGGCACCTCAAATTCACGCGATCCATCACAAGGACTGGCCAATGAAAGCCTTCGGCAAAATCCTGGGCCTCATCTTTCTCGGGCTGTTGCTGATCATAGTGGCCCTGGGCTTCGCCCTGACCCACCTGTTCGACCCGAACGACTACAAGGACGAAATCCAGCAACTGGCCCGGGACAAGGCCAACCTGGAGCTGACCCTCAAGGGCGACATCGGCTGGAGCCTGTTCCCCTGGCTCGGCCTGGAACTGCATGAGGCCACCCTGGCCAGCGCCGCGACCCCGGAAAAGCCCTTCGCCGACCTCGACATGATCGGCCTCTCGGTGCGTGTGCTGCCGCTGCTGCGCCGCGAAGTGCAGATGAGCGACATCCGTGTCGAAGGCCTGGACCTCAATCTGCAGCGCGACGACAAGGGCCAGGGCAACTGGGAAGGCATCGGCCGCCCGACCAAGGCACCGGCAAGCGCCCAGGCCGGCACCCCCGCCAGCCCGGCACCGGCCGGCGAGGCGCAACCGGCGCCCGCCCCCGAGGAGCCCGCGCGCCCGGTCAAGCTGGATATCGACAGCCTCACCGTCCACAACGCCCGCATCGACTACACCGACGCCAAGAGCGGCAAGCAATTCAGCGCCGAAGGCATCGAGCTCACCACCGGCGCCATCCGTGAGGGCGCCAGCGTCCCGGTCAAGCTCAGCGCCTTCTTCGGCACCAACCAGCCGGTGCTGCGCGCCAAGACCGAACTGACCACCAACCTGCGCTTCGAGCGCGCCCTCAAGCGCTACCAGCTGGAAGACCTCAAGCTGAGCGGCGAAGCCTCGGGCGAGCCGCTCAAGGGCAAGACCCTGGTCTTCAACGCCCAGGGCCAGTTGCTGGCGGACCTGGCCGCCAACATTGCCGAGTGGAACAGCCTGAAGCTCACCGCCAACCAGTTGCGCGCGCTCGGCGAGCTGAAGGTCCACGACCTGAACAAGGACGCTCGCCTGGAAGGCGGCCTGTCCATCGCCCAGGTCAATCTGCGTGAGTTCCTCACCGGCGTCGGTGTCGAGCTGCCGCCCATGAGTGACGCCAACACCCTGCAGAAATTCGAGCTGGTGACCAAGCTCAACGGTGGCAGCAACAGCCTCGCCTTCGAGGGCCTGAGCCTGAAGCTCGACGACAGCACCTTCAGCGGCCGCCTGGCCGTGGCCGACTTCGCCAACAAGGCCGTGCGCGTCCAGCTCAAGGGCGACAGGCTCGACCTCGACCGCTATCTGCCGCCCAAGGCCAAGGCCAAGCAGGAAGCCCAGACCGCCCGCCAGGCCGAGGTGAAGCCCGCCGTGGCCGCCGCCAGCCAGGGCAACACCCCGCTGCCCAATGCACCGACCCAGGCCGCCTGGAGCGAAGCGCCGGTGCTGCCGGTGGACCAGCTGCGCAAGGTGGACCTGGAAGCGACTCTGGAACTCGCCGACTTCACCGTCGACAAGCTGCCGATGAATGACTTCAACCTCAAGGCCAATGGCAAGGACGGCCTGCTGACCCTGGAGGACCTGCGTGGCGGCCTGTTCGGCGGCACCTTCCAGGCCAACGCGCAGATCGACGCGCGCCCGGCAGTGCCACTGCTCAAGGGCCAGAAGCGCATCAGCAACGTGCCGGTGGAAAAACTCCTCCAGGCCCAGGAACAGAAACCGCCGGTGCGCGGCCTGCTGGACATGACCGCCGACATCAGCACCAGCGGCAACAGCCAGAAGGCCTGGATCGACAGCCTCAACGGCACCGCCAGCTTCGTCCTCAACGACGGTGCGCTGCTCGACGCCAACCTCGAACAGCAGCTCTGCCAGGGCATCGCCACCCTGAACCGCAAGGAGCTGACCAGCACCCGCGACGGCAAGGAAACCCCCTTCGGGGAACTCAAGGGCTCGCTCGCCTTCAACAACGGCGTGGCCAGCAACCCCGACCTGCGCGCCAGCATCCCCGGCCTCAGCGTCAAAGGTGACGGCGCCGTGGACCTGCGCGTGCTCGGCCTGGACTACCGCGTCGGCGTGGTCATCGAAGGCGACAAGAGCGAGATGCCGGACCCGGCCTGCCAGGTCAACGAACGCTACGTCGGCATCGAATGGCCGCTGCGCTGCCGCGGCCCGCTGGAGCTGGGCGCCAAGGCCTGCCGCCTGGACAAGGACGGCATGGGCAAGATCGCCGGCAAGCTGGCCGGCGAGAAACTCACCGAGAAGCTGGAAGAGAAGCTCGGCGACAAGGTCAGCCCGGAACTGAAAGACGCGCTCAAGGGGTTGTTCAAACGATGACCCCTGAGCAATTCAACAGCGCCGTCCTCGACTGGTACGACCGCCACGGTCGCAAGGACCTGCCCTGGCAGCAGGGCATCACGCCCTACCGCGTCTGGGTGTCCGAAATCATGCTGCAGCAGACCCAGGTCAGTACCGTGCTCGGCTACTTCGACCGCTTCATGGAGGCCCTGCCCACCGTGCAGGCCCTGGCGGCGGCGCCGGAAGACGAAGTGCTGCACCTCTGGACCGGGCTCGGCTACTACACCCGCGCGCGCAACCTGCACAAGACCGCGCAGAAGGTAGTGGCCGAGTACGGTGGCGAGTTCCCCCGTGATGTGGACCTGCTGTCCGAGCTGCCGGGCATCGGCCGCTCCACCGCCGGCGCCATCGCCAGCCTGTCCATGGGGCTGCGCGCGCCCATCCTCGACGGCAACGTCAAGCGCGTGCTGGCCCGCTACGTCGCCCAGGACGGCTATCCGGGGGAGCCGAAAGTGGCCAAGCAGCTCTGGGAAGTGGCCGAGCGCTTCACCCCGCAGCAGCGGGTGAACAACTACACCCAGGCGATGATGGACCTCGGCGCCACCCTCTGTACCCGCAGCAAGCCCAGCTGCCTGCTCTGCCCGTTGCAAAGCGGCTGCCGCGCCCACCTGCTCGGCCGGGAAACCGCCTACCCCGTCCCGAAACCGCGCAAGGCGCTGCCGCAAAAGCGCACCCTGATGCCGCTGCTGGCCAGCCGCGACGGCGCCATCCTGCTTTACCGGCGCCCGTCGAGCGGGCTCTGGGGCGGTCTCTGGAGCCTGCCGGAACTGGACGACCTCGACGCCCTCGCCCCGCTCGCCAGCCAGCATTCGCTGCACCTTGGCGAGCGTCGCGAACTCCCCGGCCTGACCCACACCTTCAGCCATTTCCAGCTGGCCATCGAACCCTGGCTGGTGAACGTGGAGGGCAGCGCCCCCGTCGTGGCCGAGGGCGACTGGCTCTGGTATAACCTCGCCACCCCGCCGCGCCTGGGGCTTGCCGCCCCGGTGAAGAAGCTGCTCAAGCGCGCGGCCGATGTATTGAATGCAGGAGAGACGAAATGACCCGCACCGTAATGTGCCGCAAATTCAAAGAGGAACTGCCGGGACTGGAGCGTGCGCCGTATCCGGGCGCCAAGGGCGAGGACATCTTCAACCACGTTTCGAAGAAGGCCTGGGACGAGTGGCAGGCCCACCAGACCATGCTGATCAACGAGCGTCGCCTGAACATGATGAACGCCGAGGACCGCAAGTTCCTCCAGGCCGAAATGGACAAGTTCCTTTCGGGCGAGGACTACGCCCAGGCCGAGGGCTATGTCCCCCCGAGCGCGTAAGCGCCCGAAAAAACTAAAAATTTTTTCGAAAGGGTGTTGACGAGGTGCCGGAGAATCCGTTTAATAGCGCCCCGTTGCCCAGGTAGCTCAGTCGGTAGAGCAGGGGATTGAAAATCCCCGTGTCGGCGGTTCGATTCCGTCCCTGGGCACCACTAATACCGAACAAAAAGCCCCAGCCATGTGCTGGGGCTTTTTGTTTTCCGCCCCGCCTTTTTTGCCACCCGAGCCCGCCAGGCACGAAACCGGTGGCGCTGCTAACCTCTCTTCGAATCGCCATACCCTGCTGTGAGCCGCCGGCCGTTTCCGGCATGGAAGGCCGATCCAAGGAATTGGGGGGACCGCATGAAGGGATTAGTCTTCAACCTGCTGGAAGAAGTGGTCACCCGGCATCAGGGCGAAGATGCCTGGGACGCGCTGCTCGAAGGTGCTGGCCTGGAGGGCGCATACACCTCCCTCGGCAGTTATCCGGACGAGCAGCTCCATCGCCTGGTGGGCGCGGCATCGCAGGCCCTCGACATGCCGCCCTTCGAGGTGCTGCGCTGGTTCGGCCGGGAAGCCATGCCCTTGCTGGCCAGCCGTTATCCAGCCTATTTCAGCCCCCACAGTTCGACGCGCCCCTTCGTCCTCAGCGTCAACCAGATCATCCATCCCGAGGTCCGCAATATCTATCCGGGTGCGGACGTGCCGACCTTCGGTTTTCGCGACGAGCCGGATGGCTCGCTGATGATGACCTACCGCTCCCCGCGCCGGCTCTGCGCCCTGGCCCATGGATTCATCGAGGGGGCGGCCGTGCATTTCGGTGAAACCCTCTGGTTCGACCATCTCACCTGCATGCACAAGGGCGACCCCGAGTGCCACTGCCGCATCACCTTTCACCAGCAACGACAGGGCTGAGCCACCATGGATGGGTTCGCGCCACGGAACACTGAAGTCGACAAGCTGCGGCGCCGCCTGCAGCGCGAGCACCAGGCGCGCCTGGAGGCCGAGCTGATTGCAGAACGGGGGCTGCGCGAACTCTATGCAAAGCAGCAACAGCTCCAGTTGCTGGAGTCCATAGCCGATGCCGCCAACGGCGCCGCCTCGGTCGCTGACGGGCTCGGCTTCACCGTGCGCAGCGTCTGCGAGTACACCGGCTGGCGGATCGGCCACGCCTACCAGACCATCATGGTCGAAGGCGAGGCACGCCTGCGCTCGACGGGCATCTGGCACCATAGCGAGGAGCAGCGCTTCCTGGAATTCCGCCAGGTGACCGAAGCCATGGAATTCCCCCCCGGCCACGGCCTGCCCGGACGCGTCCTGGCCAGTGGCGCCCCCGCCTGGATCCCCGATATCACCCAAGCCCCGGAGTTCTGCCGGATCGCCGCCGCCGAGCAGGCCGGCCTCAAGGCCGCGGCCGCCTTTCCGGTGCTGGTGGGCAGCGAGGTGGTGGGGGTTCTGGAATTCTTCGCCAACAGCGTGCTGGAGCCTGACCAGACGCTCCTGAGTCTCATGGCGCAGATCGGCGTGCAGATGGGGCGAGTGGTGGAGCGCAAGCGCGCGGAAGAACAACTGATCGACGCCTTCCACGATCCGCTCACCGGATTGCCCAATCGCGCCCTGTTCGCCGATCGCCTGTCCCGCGCCGTGGCCCGCTGCAGCCGGCACCGCGAGGCGGCCTTCGCGGTGCTCTTCATCGACCTGGACCGCTTCAAGCTGGTCAATGACAGCCTCGGCCATCTCGCCGGCGACCTGCTGATCATCCAGGTGGCCGCACGCCTGGGCGCCTGCTTGCGACAGAGCGATACCCTGGCACGCCTGGGCGGCGACGAATTCACCATCTTGCTGGACTGCTTCGACAACCTCGACACCCCGGTGCGGGTCGCCGAACGCCTGATCAGCGCGCTGGACCCGCCCTTTCATATCAACGGCGAGCAGCTCTACATCAGCGCCAGCATCGGCATCGCCCCCAGCGACCTGGGCTACGAATCGGCGGAAGAGATCCTGCGCCACGCCGACCTCGCCATGTACCGGGCCAAGACCCTGGGCAAGCACCGCTTCGAGCTCTTCGACCGCAGCATGCACGAGCGCGCCGTGGGTCGCCTGGCCCTGGAGACCCAGCTGCGCAATGCCCTGCTGAACAACGAATTCGTCCTCCACTACCAGCCCATCGTGCGTCTGACGGACAACCGGACCGTGGGCGCGGAGGCCCTGGTGCGCTGGCAGAAGCCGAATGGCGAACTGGTCTACCCCGGCGACTTCATCCAGGTGGCCGAGGACACCGGCCTGATCCTGCCCCTGGGTCTCTGGGTACTGCGCGAAGCCTGCTCCAGCATGGCCGCCTGGCACCGGGAATTCCCCGCGGACAGGCCGCTGACCATCAGCGTCAACCTCTCGGCCCGGCAGTTCGGCCAGAACGACCTGGTGCAGCAGGTCGACAGCATCATCGCCGAGACCGGCATCCGCGCGGACTGCGTACGCCTGGAAATCACCGAAAGCGTGTCCATGGCCGACTCCGAGCGGACTGCCACCGTCCTCCGCCAGCTCCATGAACTGGGCGTGCGCATCAGCATCGACGACTTCGGTACTGGCTACTCCTCGCTCAGCTACCTGCACCGCTTCAACCTCGACGTGCTGAAGATCGACCGCTCGTTCGTGGCCGAACTCGACCACTGCCCCGAAGGCGCGCAACTGGTGCAGACCATCCTCAGCCTGGCCCGCAACCTGGGCATCGAAGCGGTCGCCGAAGGCGTCGAGACCGAACAGCACCTGCGGATCCTCGGCTCCCTGGGCTGCAACTTCGGCCAGGGCTACTTCTTCGACCGGCCACTGGCCCCCGCCACCTTCGCCGAACGGCTGCGGGATGGACAGGCGCCTGCCGGGCAGAACGCGACCGATCCGCTCACCGGCACCCGCAATATCTGCTAAACATTTGATTCAGAAGGGAAAGTCCTAAAATTAGCGACAAAGGCCCGGAATTCGGGCCTTGCGGACCCTGGAGCAGGTTTTGTTGATACCGCGACAAGCAACTGCAGCGATGCGACAACCTTCCCCGCAGGGCCGCCGCAGGCCCTCCCGCACGCTTGGCGCGTGGCAAAGCGCTATGCTAGCTTGCCCGTCGCCAGGAAGGCCGCCCCACCGCCAGAGTGCCCCCGAACAATAAGAGGACCCCCCATGGCCCAAGCCACGCCAGCGCTTGAAATCCGTAACCTGCACAAACGCTACGGCGAACTCGAAGTGCTCAAGGGCATCTCCCTCACCGCCAACGACGGTGACGTGATCTCCATCCTCGGCTCGTCCGGCTCCGGCAAGTCCACCTTCCTGCGCTGCATCAACCTGCTGGAGAACCCCCACGAGGGCCAGATCCTGGTGGCGGGCGAAGAACTCAAGCTGAAGAAGAGCCGCAGCGGCGAACTGGTCGCCGCCGACAACAAGCAGATCAATCGCATGCGCAGCGAGATCGGCTTCGTCTTCCAGAACTTCAACCTCTGGCCGCACATGACGGTGCTCGACAACATCATCGAAGCGCCGCGCCGCGTGCTCGGCCAGAGCAAGGCCGAGGCCACCGAGATCGCCGAAGCCCTGCTGGCCAAGGTCGGCATCGCCGACAAGCGCCACGTCTATCCGACCCAGCTGTCCGGCGGCCAGCAGCAGCGCGCGGCCATCGCCCGCACCCTGGCCATGCAGCCGAAGGTGATCCTGTTCGATGAGCCCACCTCGGCGCTGGACCCCGAGATGGTGCAAGAAGTGCTTAACGTGATCCGCGCGCTGGCCGAGGAAGGCCGCACCATGCTGCTGGTCACCCACGAAATGAACTTCGCCCGCAACGTTTCCTCCGAGGTGGTTTTCCTTCACCAGGGGCTGGTAGAAGAACAGGGACCGCCAGCGCAGGTATTTGACAATCCGCAATCGGCGCGCTGTAAACAATTCATGTCCAGCAATCGATAAAACACGGAGCAAGATCGCATGAAGAACTACAAGAAGATTCTGCTGGCCGCGGCCGCGACCCTCGCTTTCGGCACCAGCGCCGTCGCCGCCGACAAGCTGAAGATCGGCACCGAAGGCGCCTACCCGCCCTTCAACCTGATCGATGCCAGCGGCCAGGCCGGCGGCTTCGACGTCGAAATCGCCCAGGCCCTCTGCGCCAAGATGAAGGCCGAGTGCGAAGTGGTCACCTCCGACTGGGACGGCATCATCCCCGCCCTCAATGCCAAGAAGTTCGACTTCATCGCCGCTTCCATGTCCATCACCGAAGAGCGCAAGCAGGCCGTCGACTTCACCGATCCCTACTACACCAACAAGCTGCAGTTCATCGCCCCGAAGAGCTCTGACTTCAAGACCGACAAAGCCAGCCTGAAAGGCAAGGTGATCGGTGCCCAGCGCGCCACCATCGCCGGCACCTGGCTGGAAGACAACATGGCCGACGTCGTGGACATCAAGCTCTACGACACCCAGGAAAACGCCTACCTGGACCTGGCCTCCGGCCGCGTCGACGGCGTACTGGCCGACAAGTTCGTCAACTGGGAATGGCTCAAGAGCGACGCCGGCAAGGAGTTCGAGTTCAAGGGCGATCCGGTGTTCGACAACGACAAGATCGGCATTGCCGTGCGCAAGGGCGACCCGCTGCGCGAGCGCATCAACAGCGCCCTGAAGGAAATCGTCGCTGACGGTACCTACAAGAAGATCAACGACAAATACTTCCCCTTCAGCATCTACTGACCTGCCAGCCCGGTGCCGCCCCTGCGCGGCACCGGCGCGTGACCACCCATGAACCTAGAACTCTACGGATTCGGCCCGGCCCTGGCCGCGGGCACCCTCATGACCATCAAACTGGCGCTTTGCGCGCTGGCGGTGGGCCTGGTGCTCGGCTTGCTCGGCGCGCTGGCCAGGACTTCCGCCATCAAGCCGCTGCAATGGCTCGGTGGCACCTACTCCACTCTCGTGCGCGGCGTCCCCGAGTTGCTCTGGGTGCTGCTGATCTATTTCGGCACGGTCAACCTGATGCATGCCCTGGGCGAATGGCTCGGCCACCCAGAGCTCGAACTGAACGCCTTCGCCGCCGGCACCATCGCCCTCGGCCTGTGCTTCGGCTCCTACGCCACCGAAGTGTTCCGCGGCGCCATCCTGGCGATTCCCAAGGGACACCGTGAAGCCGGCATGGCCCTGGGCCTGTCCAAGGGACGCATCCTCTGGCGGCTGATCCTGCCGCAGATGTGGCGCATCGCCCTGCCGGGCCTGGGCAACCTGTTCATGATCCTGATGAAGGACACCGCGCTGGTTTCCGTGATCGGCCTCGAAGAGATCATGCGTCGCTCGCAGATCGCCGTGACCGCCAGCAAGCAGCCCTTCACCTTCTTCATGGTCGCCGCCTTCATCTACCTGGGCCTGACCATCCTCGCGATGATCGGCATGCACTTCCTGGAGAAGCGCGCAGGCCGTGGCTTCAAGCGGAGCGCAGCATGAACTGGGAAATCATCTTCAAATACCTGCCGCAACTGGCCCAGGGCGCCGTCCTCACCCTGGAGCTGGTGGCCATCGCGGTGATCGCCGGGCTGGTCCTGGCCACCCCCATGGGCATCGCCCGCGCCTCCCAGCACTGGTACGTGCGCGCCCTGCCCTACGGCTACATCTTCTTCTTCCGTGGCACGCCGCTGCTGGTGCAGCTGTTCCTGGTCTACTACGGGCTGGCGCAGTTCGACCTGGTGCGCAAAGGGCCGCTCTGGCCGTACCTGCGCGATCCGTTCTGGTGCGCCGTGATCACCATGACCCTGCACACCGCGGCCTATATCGCCGAGATCCTGCGTGGCGCCATCCAGGCCGTACCGCCGGGCGAGATCGAAGCGGCGCGTGCGCTGGGCATGTCGCGCTTCCAGGCGCTGTTCTACATCATCCTGCCGCGCGCGGCGCGCATCGGCCTGCCGGCCTACAGCAACGAAGTGATCCTGATGGTCAAGGCCAGCGCCCTGGCCAGCACCGTCACCATGCTGGAACTCACCGGCATGGCGCGCACCATCATTGCCCGCACCTACCTGCCGGTGGAGATCTTCTTCGCCGCGGGACTCTTCTACCTGTTCATCGCCTATGTGCTGGTGCGGGCCTTCCGCGTCCTCGAGCGCTGGCTGCGGGTAGACGCCCTGCAGGGCCGCTGATCCCCGTTACCGCTCCTCGTCCGCCGGATGAGGAGCGGTGCCGGCGGCGCTATAATCGCCGCCCCTTGATCCCGCCGCTCCGCCCCGATGACCAGCCCCGCGCCCCTCCATGGCCCGCTCCTGCGGGAACGCTTCGCCGCCCTGGACGACTTCCTTCGCGCGCACCAGGACATCTGGCGCCCGACGCCTTTCACCGAACGGGAATTACCCTGGGAAAGCCGCCACCCCGAGCTGGCCGGCTGGCTGCGCCAGCGCACCCTGGCCGAGGCGGATGCCATCCACAACCAGCCCGAGCGCCTGCACGCTCCGGCACCTTATCCACAGCTCGCGGCACACTCCACCGCCCTCAGCCAGATCGGCGAACTGCCGCCGGCCCAGGCAGAAACCGTGCCGGCGACCTTCACGGTGGACGTGCCCGGGCGCAAGTGGCAGCAGATCGACGCC
Source organism: Metapseudomonas cellulosilytica (assembly GCF_049334135.1). Classification (NCBI taxonomy): domain Bacteria; kingdom Pseudomonadati; phylum Pseudomonadota; class Gammaproteobacteria; order Pseudomonadales; family Pseudomonadaceae; genus Metapseudomonas; species Metapseudomonas cellulosilytica. The sequence goes on from NZ_JBHZGN010000042.1 coordinate 16,178, forward strand.
TTCGCCAGCCGCCTGGAATTTCGCCAGGCGCCCGGCCACTGGCTGGACTGGTGCTCCGGCAAGGGGCACCTCGGCCGCCGGCTGGCCCATGACGGCCGGGCCCTGACCTGCATCGAACTGGACCCGCAGCTGGTCGCCAGCGGTCAGCGACTCAGCCAACGCCTGGGCCTCGCCGCCGACCACCGCGAACAGGACGCCCTGGCCGACGACGCCGCGCACCAGCTCAGCGCCGACCACACACCGGTGGCCCTGCATGCCTGCGGCGACCTCCACGTACGCCTGCTGCAACTGGCCAGTGCCGCCGGCTGCCGCCAGCTCGCGGTCGCGCCCTGTTGCTACAACCGCATCCGCACGCCGCACTACCAGCCGCTCTCTGCAACGGCCAGTGCCTCCACGTTGCGCCTCAGCCGGGCCGACCTGCGCCTGCCGCTCAGCGAAACCGTCACCGCCGGCGCCCGCGTCCGCCGCCAGCGCGACCAGTCCATGGCCAGGCGCCTGGCCTTCGACCTGTTGCAGCGGGAATTGCGGGGGCGGGACCAGTACCTACCCGTCCCATCCCTGCCCACCAGTTGGCTGGAAAAGCCCTTCGCCCAGTACTGCCGCGACCTCTGCGAACTCAAGCAACTCCCCAGCCCGGCGGAACGGGACTGGGCGGTACTGGAGGAAGCGGGATGGCAACGCCTGGCCGTGGTGCGCAACCTGGAGCTCCCCCGCAGCCTGTTCCGCCGGCCGCTGGAACTCTGGCTGTTGCTGGATCGCGCCTTGTTCCTCGAAGAACAGGGCTACCAGGTGAGGCTGGGCAGCTTCTGCCCAGCCCAGCTCACCCCCCGCAATATCCTGCTCCTGGCGGAGCGCTGAGGCTTACCCACAAAACCTGTGGATAACTTTGTTGATGAAATCTGGGCAACCCGGTGCAAGCCCTTCCGCTGCGCGGCCCGCGACAGCTGAGCATTTTTTGGACAAAGCATAAAAGGTCTGCAAAAACAGCACGTTAAGAAATTCCGAGACCTGGCGCACAAAAACGATGCACTGACGTCCCAGAATTATCGCCATTGTGCATAAGCATCGGCCCCCTGGTTCGAAAACCCACCCGACATCCGCCTCGGAGTGGTTTACTCGCCACGCCCAATCGCTATAATGGCGACCCTTCTTGGCCGGTATAGCTCAGCTGGTAGAGCAACTGACTTGTAATCAGTAGGTCCCGGGTTCGATTCCTGGTGCCGGCACCATATAAAACAAAGGCTCGCAGCGATGCGGGCCTTTTTCGTTTCTGGAGCGGGCTAGCACCAGCCCGAAGAAAGCTAAGCATCAAACGCGCTGCCGTGTGCTTAGTCAGCTTGAGCGTCCCCTCCCCGTTACCCGCCTTGTTCCGGCACCCGATAAGCAGTTTTCTTCGCCTCGCTCGCCCCTCGACTGTCATATATCCCCAGCACTCTTCGTCTGGCATCATCTAGCCATCGCGCAGCCAGTCCGGGATGGCCGGACACGATCTTCAAGGGATGGAACATGGCAGAGAGCAGTAACTTCGCCTTTCTCAAGGAGCACGACCGGGTCTTCGCCCAGTTCGCCAGCACGGCCGAGCGCGTTTACGCCAGCGATCCCAACACCACCCTGATCAAGCTGCGCCAGCTTGGCCGTGCCAAATATCTTGCAAAACGATGCAGCTGTGCATAACCTCTCCCGCAACACACCCGCCATGCCTATGGTTGCTTCGGCAGCTACGCACAAATTGAGCGGGTTTTTTATGCCCGGTAGTTTTTCAGCATGAGGCCCTTCCGCAAGCCAGCCATTGATATTCCGGCGCAGCTGGCCCTGCTCAAACAACGCGGCCTTAGCATTCAGGACGAACATAAGGCGCACTGCTTCCTCGAAGCTGTTAGCTTCTTCCGCCTTACGCCCTACATGCGCCCGTTCCAGATTCCGGAAGATGCCGACCACAGCTTCAAACCGGGCACCAGCCTACGCGCACTTACGCGACTGTACGACTTCGACCGACGTCTGCGCTTGCTGGTCATCGATGCCATCGAGCGCATTGAAGTGGCCGCGCGTGCCGCTATCAGCAACCACATGGGGCCCTTGCATGGAGCCCACTGGTACTTGCAGCGCCACCTGTTCCAAGGCAGCTACCGCCATCAGGATTTGCTCGACGCGATTCGCAGCAAGCAGGACAAAGCACGTCAGGATCATCAGCGAGAGTGCCAGCGCATCGATGCCTCCACAGCGTCGACAGGCCGCAAGCAGCAGCTCAAGGACCTGCGCGCCAAGGAAAGCTACGCCCGCCACTACGCATTGAACTATGACGAACCGGATCTGATGCCCGCCTGGGCCGTCATGGAAGAAATCACCCTGGGTGATCTCTCGCACCTGTTCAAAGGGCTGGCCCGGGATGCCGACAGGAAAGCCATAGCCCGACGTCTAAATTTGCCCGGTCCGCTGCTGCAGTCCTGGCTACACACCCTGACTACCATCCGCAATATCTGCGCGCACCACGCCCGGCTGTGGAATCGGGAGCTGGGTATTCGCCCCGAATTACCCAAGAACGTCACCTTCCTGTGGCCGCAGCACCTTCAGCAACCTGGGCAGCACGCACGCATGTTTACCGTACTGTGCATCCTCAACCTGCTGATGCGCCAAGTAAGCCCACATACCAGTTGGGACAGGCGCTTGCACGAACTCATTGCCGAATTTCCCGAGATCACTCTGCGAGCCATGGGTTTCCCCACCGACTGGCAGCACGACCCATTCTGGCATCTGCCCGATTGAATACTTACTCGATGAGCCGAATGACCACCCACTGGAGGCCGACCATGAGTTGTGGCCGCACTTCCCTTGGCTCGACGCGCTGCGCGCCGAGGCAGAGGAAGGCTTGCTCCGCGCCGGCCTGACCGAGGTGGTTGATCGGTTGCATACAGATATCCACCGCTTTTCACGCCAGCCCAGCAGGTGCCAATTCAATCGTTCCCCCCCCTGCGTGGGGATGCAACTCCAGGCGCTCTGCGCCGGGGTTAAAGAGCGCCACCTAAAACGAAAACACAACGCCAACCACTGGAACCAAAAAGAAGTAGATATGGAAGCCGCTATCCAAAACACCCCCGCAAAACTCCTGGCCTGGCTGACAGGCGCCCTGTCCACCGTAATCGGGCTCTGCTGGGCCGTTATCACCTACGTATTTCCCGACCCGACTGTGTTTGGCCTGGGCGTGGTCAACTGGAAGAACTTCTTGTCCTTCTTCGCCGCCTTCGTCTTCATGGGCGCCCTGTTGCTCTCGATTATGACCTGGCGCCTGCCCACCTTCCTGCGCCGCACCGTCAATCTGGTACTGGCTGCCTGTCTGTCTGCCGGCTTCTTCGTGATCGGCATGGAGTACGCCAAACCCTCCTTCGAGTTCGCTCGGGAACAGGACCGCATCATCGAGAACGACAGCCCCACCCTGCTCGGCAAGCGCATGGAAATGGTCGATAACGTGCGCATCAACCTCAGCGGCTGCAACTTCGTCGCACAAACCCCTTCATGCGTATTCGAGTTCACCAGCACCAACAAGGACCGCGAAATTAGCGTGCGGAGCGTCAGCGCAGTTTTCGAGCAAGACGGTAACAACCTGCGCCTGGAAAAGACCCTGGTGGGCAATGCGGAGTTGAAATACGGCTCCATCGAACTGGTGCGTAACCTCGCTACCAAGGTCACCCTGATCTTCCAGCAAACCCGTAACGACCTGAGCACCATTCCCTCGGTCAAGCTCGTGCTCAACGGTCTCGGCAACTACGAACAGGTGGTCAAGTTCAACGAAGTCGCCGCGGCACGATAATCAGCCGGAAACCCAGGGTGGCCGTAGGATGGGTTGAGCGCAGCGATACCCATCGCCACCGCAGCAAAGGACTGTCATGAACACGCTCGTCATTCTCCAGCCCCTCCTCGACACGCTGAAATGGCTGCTGCCCTTGATGCTGCTGGCAGGGGTGATGAAAACGCCCTGGTTCAAGGGCGGGTTCGGCGAGCGGTTGGTGCGGGTGTTCGCTCATTACCAGTTGGACCCGTAGCCTGATTCGCGCGACCTTGGGATTGGATTCCCCTGCAACGGAGTGCCTCGCCATGCCCCTGCAAAACCGGGTCGATCCTCACAGCCAGCTTCATGCCGTTGCAGAGCGCGGCACCTTCATGGGCAACCGCGGCCGCCTGCACAACGCCGATCAGCAGATCGTCAGCCAATGGAAGATCCGACCGTGGATCACCTGTGCGCTTTGCTTCAAGGATCGAAAGCGCGAGCTAATGGCGCCGAACAGCTACACCGAGCTGTTCTTCCTCGACGAACCGACCGCCTACGCCGCCGGTCACCGTCCCTGCGCGGAGTGTCGACGCCCGGCCTACAAGCTGTTCAAGGAGGCCTGGGCCAGGGCCTTCCCGGAGCAGCAGGACCGGTCGGCCAAAGCGATCGATAACCTGCTGCACTCCGCTCGCTTGAACGATGACGGCAGCCAGCGCACCTGGAGCGCCAAGCTTGCCGACCTGCCAGATGGCACCGTAATCGAGTACGCCGGCGAGTGCGTGCTGCTCTGGCAGGGCGGTCAATGGCGCTGGTCGTTTGCTGGCTACACTCCATTGCAGTCGGCCATCCCCAGCGAACAAGAAGCCACGGTTCTCACGCCGCAACCTATCGTCCGCCTGTTCGCAGCGGGACTGGCCGGGGCGCTCACCGTGCATCCGTCCATCGACTCTTGAAGCGACTGATCGGTCGGGCCTCACGAGCACTGCTCAGACGCCCATCCGCCCTCTCTCCCGTCGCAGGTAGACGCTGTTGCCAGGCATAGAAACCGCTACGCGAAACCTGTAGGGGGTTATGCCGAGCTACGGGGAACATCAGGACGTTCAGCCCCTGAGCGTTGGATTTTCAAATTGTCTGCAGCGAAATTTAACTGCAGTGCCCGGCATGTGCCCTCAAGCCTCTAGCAATCCCTTATACCCAAACAAACGGACATAATTCGCGATAGCACTTTGACAGTCTAAACCTCCTGACTCAGCCAAGGTCGATTGATAAGGTGCGAAATTGGGACGATTACATTTCGATTCTGAAAATGGCGAAGCCCTTACCCTGATGTGACCTGTCAAGGGTGAGGACTTACAAGCGTCTTCAACTGCATCGTGATCCAGCCCCTTCGGCGCAGTCTTTTGCCGAAGGTCATTCCCGGAAGCCGGGGATTATTGTGCACGGAGACCTGATGTACCTTCCGAGAGACGCATCAAGGGCACGCCTCAGGGAAGCGGAACAAGCCAGAGAAAATTTTGCGGAACTGGCCGGTGCCTTAACCAAGGGCGAAGTCACACGACGCGACTTCATCAAATGGGGCCTTGCAACATCCAGCGGCCTGCTGGTCCCGGTCCATGGACTTAGCCCCTTCACCAGCAGCGCCTATGCGGCAACCTTGAATATCCCCTCCGGGCTACCACCAAGCCCACTGTTCGGCGTGCAGCCATTCACCCAACCCATGCCGCGCTTCGACGTGTTGCCACGCAAACCTTTCATCGCCGGCAATGGTGTGATGGCCCCTATTCCCGCCTTCCCGGGAGTGCCGGGTCCTGACCCGACCATGGAGGCGAACACCACGCAACGGCCGGTGCCGGCAGTGCTGGGCGGCGGCACGGGGCCGATCGAGGGTCGTCCGCCGGGCCCCGCCTGGGCCCACCAGCAATGGACCGATTTCCCGGTTCGGATGGCGGTGGAGGTGACCCAGGAGGGCGCCAAGCCCAATACCGTCTACAACCCGGGGGTGCCGTCGAGCCTGAACTCCGGCATCGATCCGGCTCAGTCCTTCCGCCCGACCTTCCATCCTGGCTTGCCGGACCAGGGGCCGCTCGCGCTGTGGACCTTCAATGGCACTTTACCGCCGAAGCTGCTGATGGGGCGTTACCACGAGGCCATTCTCTTCCGTCATCACAACCGCCTGCCGGAAGACCCGAGCCAAAACGGCGGATTCGGCATCCACACCCTCACCACCCATGAGCACAACGGCCACCACGGCGCGGAGAACGACGGTTTCACTGGGGCCTATTTCTTCCCCGGCCAGTTCTACGACTACCACTATCCCATCTGCCATGGCGGCTACTTCAGCATCAACCAGGACGCAGGTGACGCGCGCTGCGGCAGCCCCAACGACGCGGGGGGAGTCGACCGGGTGCCGGGCGATTATCGGGAAACCATGAGCACCCACTGGTTCCACGACCACATGTTCAGCTTTACGGCGCAGAACGTGTACAAGGGCAACGCTGGGATGTTCAACATCTACAGCGCCGTCGACCGCGGTAACGAGGAGATCAACGACGGTGTGAACCTGCGCCTGCCCAGCGGCACGGCCAAGTCCTTCGGCAACCTCGATTACGACGTCAACCTGATGCTCGCCGACAAGGCCTGGGATGGCGACGGCCAGTTGGCCATGAACATCTTCGACTTCGACGGTTTCCTCGGCGATGTGATGACCGTGAATCTGGCATACAAGCCGTTCTTCGAAGTGGAACGGCGCAAGTACCGCTTCCGCATCCTCAACGGGGCGGTGGCGCGCTTCTTCAAACTCGCCTTCAGCGACTCCTCGCCCATGACCATCATCGCCAATGACGGCAACCTGCTGCCGGCGCCGGTTCCGGTCACGACACTGGACGAGATGGGTATCGCCGAGCGCTTCGACATCATCGTCGATTTCTCCCGCTATCAGATCGGTGACAAGGTCTGGCTGGTCAACCTCGCCGAACACGAGAACGGTCGTCGGCCCAAGGAGGACCTGGCCCTGCGCGATGCTCTGGCGGGGACTTCCAGCGATCCCTGCGTCGGCCGCTTCCTCGAGTTTCGCGTCGTCCGCGATCCGGCCCGGCCCGATATCAGCCAGGTACCGGCGCAACTGATCCCGAACCCGGACCTGTCCCGAATTCCGGTGGCAGCCGAGCGGACGTTCGAGTTCGGCCGTGGCGCCCAGCAGACCACCAGCGACCCCATTACCAGCTTCTTCGGACCTTGGGGCATCAAGGCCAGTGGCGGCGACATGCTCGCCGCGGACTTCGGCCGCATCAGCGCCGCGCCACGCTTCGGCAGCCGCGAGATCTGGACGCTGAAAAACGGCGGCGGCGGCTGGGACCACCCCATCCACATCCACTTCGAGGAGGGGCAGATCCTCGCTCGTGACGGCAAGGCGAGCAACGTCCCAGCGTGGGAACGCGGACGCAAGGACGTCTACCGCTTGCATCCGGGCGGCAGTGTCACCCTCAGCCTGCAGTTTCGGGACTTCGGTGGGATGTTCATGGAGCACTGTCACAACACCACCCATGAAGACAACGCGATGCTGTTGCGCTGGGAAATCGACGACCTTGGCGGGGCCTTCCTGCGCCCGCTACCGACGCCGATCCCCACGCCACAGGGCGTCACGTTCGTACCGCCGGATGACATCCTACCCACCGCGTTCAAGTAGGAGGCACCGCCATGGGCAGCTTGAAAGGGTTGGCGATGCTGGCGGCCTGCGCGCTACTGGCAGGGGCTGGAGCCGAGGCCCTGGCCGCGCAGCCCTGGGGCCCGGGCTACTTCCCGGATGTACCGCTGGTGACCCAGGACGGCCGGACTGTGCATCTCTATCAAGACCTGCTCAAGGGCAAGCGGGTCGCGATCAACATGATCTTCACTTCCTGCCCCGACAGTTGCCCCCTCAGTACCGCCAATCTGGCGAGGGTGCGGAGCCAGTTGGGCGACCAGGCCGCGAACATCCATTTCTACTCCATTACCGTCGATCCCGAGCACGACACCCCCGAGGTGCTCAAGGCCTACGCCGAGAAGTTCCACGCCGGCCCTGACTGGCTATTCCTCACGGGCAAGGCAGATGACATCCGCCTGGCGCAGCAGAAGTTGGGCCTGTGGTCCAGCACCGATGCCGAAGACCCGGACCATCACCTGACCAGCCTGATGGTCGGCAACGAACCCGCCGGGCAGTGGATGCGCCAGTCCACTCTGGATAACCCACGCTTCCTCGCCGCCAAGCTCAGCACCTTCCTGCTGGGCTGGCAGAACCAGCGCGGGGTGGCAAGCCAGAGCTACTCAGCCGCGCCACCCATAGCAGACACGGACGCCGGGCGCCTGTTGTTCCGCAGGACCTGCGCGGCCTGCCACACCATCGGCCAGGGCGCGGCATTGGCGCCCGACCTGCAGGGCGTGACCACGCGGCGCGACAAGGACTGGCTCAGGCGGTTCATCAAGGCACCCGACCAGATGCTGGAGCAGAAAGACCCCCTCGCCCTGGAGCTCTTTGCCCGCTACAACCAGGTGCGGATGCCCAACCTGCGCCTCGGCGACGACGACGTCGAGGCGCTTATCCACTATCTCGAAATCCAGGGTGCGACCGCGCAAGGGCAGGCGGATTCCAGGCCGCCGTTGCCACCGGCCAACGGTCATGCCAAGGGCTCCCAGCAACTCCAATAGGCATTGAGGAGACAAAGATGAACATCGCGCGAAGGAGTCTTCCAACAACCCTCCTGGCGTTCGTCGCCCTGGTGATCGGTCTGGTTTCCCGCCGCGCCGCCGCCGCCCCCGTCTTCCAGCGCCGGCCGGACCAGCGTGTCATCCCCATCGCCGGCACCCTGACCACGGCAACCGAGGACATATCGCTCACGGGACAGGCACGGATCAACGCCACCACCTTCAGCGACCCTGACCTCGGTGACGAACCGGGCGTCACCCTGCTCATCGACTTCCTCAACGTGATCGGCGTCGGGCTGACCACGGGCACCCGCTACGTCGCCCATGGCGAAAACCGGGTAGTGCGCGTACTGCGGCCCAGCGACGTGGTGGAGCTGACCTTCCTCCTTACACCGGTCAATGTCAGCTCCACCAGCGTGGCCATTCCGGTGCTGGCCACCTTCCAACTGACCTTCAATGTCGACCAGGGCCAGCTAATCGCAGCCAGCGCCAGTTTCTCCACCCCAAGTTTCTAGGCCATTGGCAAATGTCGTCGAGCAATGGCGGATCAGATAGGGCGAGTAACGGGGCGTTGACCTGCCACAGGCGTTCAGGGGCGACGACGAAAGCCAATGCCAGCATTAGCCGTTCGCCCAGCCAAATAGCCTTGCTTGGGACGGGGTCTTTTCGGACTTCGGGATACGTTTATAGGTACTCCTGATAAACATCGACAGCCAACCCCAGCAAAATCAAAGCCTACAGACACGCTGCTCGACTCCTGGTGCCGCACCATCCTGCCCAATAAAAAGGACGCCAACAGGCGCCCTTTCCCTTGCTCGGCAGATCAGACTGCCGCCAATTCACGCAACGCCGCGGTTGCCAGAAAACCCGAGCGGGAGGCGTAGCGGTGGTCACGCTTCACTCTCTCATCGATACGATGCAGTAGGTTTTCCGGCAGGGTGGCATTGAAGCGCACAGCTTTACCCAGATAGGGGGTCACGTCGAAATCGACAACGGCCCAGACTCCACCCGCAAAGTCTGGATTCGCGTAATGAACATCAATGTCTTGTGCTTGAGGCAAAGGCTGGTCGTCAGCCACCAATCCCTCAAAATGGAGTGCGAGCGCTTCCTGAACATTATCCAGAGCTTCGGCCACAGTTACTCCCGACGAGAAACAGCCTGGAACATCAGGCACGGTCACACCAAAGTCGCTGCCTAGATCTTTATGCAGGACGACTGAAAATTTCATCGCATCAGCCCTCTCCACTAGCTTCCCCTGTTCACCTTTGACCCCAGCTTCTGCTGGTGGCGCCGGCCTCACTTGAGGCCGGCTGTTTTTAGTATGTTGTTTGCAGTTCCAACTGGGATATCTGATTTGGGGTGTGGAACCGTCACCCGTCCCGGCTTCCTTGGATGCTTGAACTGATGGTGACTCCCCTTCACCGCCACTTCATACCATCCGTCCGCTTCCAACATTGCGATGATCTCTTTGCTGCGCATTGAGGTACCTATCCATTGTCTTACCTCCTGGCCATACGGTGTGTACTGTACACACCAATCAGCGCTCCCTCAAATGATTCAATACACACAATACACATCAAAAAGGCTCACCTCGCGGTGAGCCTTTTTTTTGTTTGGGTTTAGTCCGTATCGGCTTGGTGCAGCACCGTATGGTGGCCCTACGGTGGGCTGAAGCCCACCCTACCCGGCCAGGTAGCTCACAGCAGGCGCTCGAAGAAGAACTCGAGGTTGCCCCTCGGCGCCGATGGCAACGGCCAGCCATAGACCCGGTTGGCGATGGTCTTGAATGCGACCGCGCATTTCGAGCGGGGGAACTCTTCGACAACGGCGCGCTGCTTGCGGACCGAGGTGCGCAGTTGTTCGTCAAACGGCAAGGCGCCCAGGTAATGCAGGGCCACATCCAGGGAGCGCTCGGTCAGCTTGAGCATCTTCCTGAACAGGTAGACCCCCTCTTCCGGGCTGCGCGTCATGTTGGCGAGCACGTGAAAGCGGCATACGCCGTGAACGAGGTGCAGGTGCTTGATCAGGGCGTAGGCGCCGGCCACCGACGTGGGCTCATCGCATACCACGACCAGGACTTCCTGGGCGGCACAGGCCATGCTGACGACGATCGGGTCGATGCCCCTGCCCGTGTCGATGATCAGTACATCCAGGTCGTTGGCGATATCGCTGAACGCGTGAATCAGACCCGCCAGTTGAGCAGGGGTCGGTAGCGGCCCTCCGGAAGCCGAGGGCACGACCTTGATGGCCGCCGGCCCTATGTGGACGACTTCCGCCAGACTGCGTCGCCCCGCCAGAACGTCAGCGGAGCAGGCCCGGACGTTCACGCCCAGGGCGACATCGACGTTGGCCAAGGCCAGGTCGGCGTCGAACAGCGCGACTCTCTGCCCCCTTCTGGCCAGGGCGATCGCCAGGTTGGTCGACACCTGTGTCTTGCCGACGCCACCCTTGCCACTGGTCACCGCAATAACCTGTATCGGACTCAGATCCATTTCAGCCTCACACATTCCATGTTGGAGACTTCTCAGGTCAGAACAGAGGTCGATCTGACAGGATCTTCTTCAGTCTTTGCAGGCTGTTGAATCGAACCCCGTCAGCAACTGACGACTTGAGCGTATGAAAACGCCTATCCCCCACAGACTCTCATGCGCCCAAAATGATGGCAAGATGCTGTTAAAGTACCGGCATTCACGATCCAGCCCGTCACGTCGGCACAAGGCGGCACAGAGGCGCAGCGGGACGAATCCCGGGCTATGGGGCCGGAACGATGACGATAAAGACCGCGCAGCAATGCGAAGTTTTTGTCGTTTCGGGCGCACCGATCCGTTGGTAAGCACACGCGTCCGTTCACTCCATTGCTGCGCACCGAACGGCCGCGCCGGACTACCCTTCAAATCGAGGCGCAGTGCCCAGCAACTGGAGTAACTCAATGATCAAGTCTGATGATCAGCCAAAGCTCGAAGGGCTGGGCCTGCAGCCCACCGAACCGAACGACAGCCCCCGCCCCAAGGCTGGTCCAGCCAAGTTCAAGATCGATACCCGCGAGGGTGGCGACCGGCGCAAGTCCCCTGACCGACGCCAGATGATCCGCTTCGAGGAAGACCGGCGAAAAGGCGACCGCCGCGCCAGCAGCGATCCCTGGGATGACAACGTCAACCGCTGAACCAGCTTCATTCTGACGCCGAACATCCACCCTGCTGGCCACAGCAGGGTGTGCCGTACCCGCCACTCGCGAAGGTAGCGCGGACTCCTCTCCAGAAGTGGTGCACATGGCGCACCCTACAAAGCGGCCCCCCTTTCACCTGGTCTGGACCGTAGGGTGCGCTGTGCGCACCGATTCCGGGATCGGCTTCGGCACCACCTCAAACCGCTGCCGCATAGCCCCTTGTAGGATGGGTGGAGCGGAGCGATACCCATGCGGGCCGGGCTGATGGGTATCGCAAGCTCCACCCATCCTACTAACTCGCGTAACGCCGCCCGCCCCATCCGCGAACTGGAAGTCCCAGGGGCAGACCTTCGGCCTGCTTGGCGAATGAATTCGCCCCCACAAGATCAACGCCAACCTGCGCCATGCAAAACAAGGCCTCGCAGCAATGCGAGGCCTTGTCGTGGGTGCTCCCGGCGCGAGCGCTGGTCCTCAAACGTTGAGTACCTGCCCTTCTCCACCGAACAGCGCCATCACCTGGTCATTGCCCTCGGTGGCGCAACCCACCAGGACAATCACCGGGGCGAAGGCCGTGCCATTGGCTGCGCCATCCGCATCCACCTGTACGGTGATGTCGCTGCCCGACTGGGTCAGCTGGACGAAGTCCTCGATCCGGCTGCTCGCCGCCACGAAGTTCGCGTCGAGCAGTCCTGACAGGTCGAGCTTGTCGCCATCGGCAAAGCTGTAGTCGAGGATGCTGTCCACACCCTCACCCAGGTTGCGATAGGCGAATACATCACTGCCCGCCCCGCCGCTCAGCGCATCGTCCCCGCCCCGGCCGACGAGGATATCGTCGCCATCGCCGCCACTGAGTACGTCTGCCAGCATGCTGCCGACCAGGGTGCCGCTGCCCTGGCTGCCGGTGTAGCTGAGCAGCGTGCCGGCTTCGCCCGCACCCGCGACCTGGAAGTCGGCCGCCGAGTAGCGCCCCAACAGATTCAACTCGGCATGCTGCGCGCCGTTGTCCAGCGTCAGCAGGCCTCCGGTGCCATAGGCATTGGCGCTGTAGCCGAGCTGAGTGCCGGCACCGAAGCCGAGGTCGCCGAACACCAGCCGGTCGTCCTGCTCGAGGCCAAGGACCACCGCCAGCGAAGCGGCATCCTCGGCATGGGCCAGGACCAGGGTTCCCGCCCCCTCGCCATGGAATGCGACAGCGGCCTGGGCGGCTCCGCCGAAGGTCAGGCTGGCGTCGCCATCGATCGTTGCACTGCCGTTGCCGGTCACGTCCGCCATCAGCCGCAGGTCGCCGCCGTTCGCCCAGAGGTGGCCGGTGTTGTCGAGGGCACTGCCCACCGTCATGCCGCCGGTGCCCGTGGCGGCCAGCACGCCGCTGTTGACGATTGTGTTGGCTCCGGTATCCAGCTGCAGGCTGTTCACCCCATTGGCCAGGATGGTGCCCGCATTGCTCAACGTCATCTGCCCACCGCCGAGATTCCCGGCGCCCGAGATGGTGTTGTCTTCGTTCACCAGGCGGACAGTCGATGCACCGCCGATGATCAGGTTGTGCTCATCGTCGGAGAGCGTGAGTTGGCCGCCACCGCGCAGCGTCAGGTGATCGGCGAGCACCTCCAGGCGGGTTTCCCGGCCATGGGAATCAAGGGCAACCGTACCGCTGTTGTCGAGGAAACCGCCCAGCGGCAGCATGGAGCCGTCATGCAGGGTCAGGGTGCCGGCGTTGCGGGTCTCGGGTTCCAGATCGAAGACGAAATTCGCGGCGCTGAGTGCGCCGGCATCCACACCACGCAGGGTGATGCTCGAACCTTCACCCAGGGTGATCAGGGCATTGCCCTGCCCGTCGTTGGCAATCTGCAAATCGGCGAAATCCAGGCCCGCGCCGAAGCCGATCAGGTCGATGCGGTCACTGGCCGCGTCGAAGCTGTGGATCTGGTTGTGCGCGATCGGCTGGGCAAACACGAACAGATCGTCGCCACCGGAGCCGGTCAGGTTGTCGTCGCTGGACAGCGCGAAAATCGACGAGCCGGGTGCATAGGCCTCGACGTTGTCCAGCAGCGAAGCGAACCCCGTGCTGCCATCGGCGTTGGTCCAGGTCATGTTCACCGCCAGCACCAGAGCCCCGGCGAAGCTCGCTGCCGTGGTCACGCTGAGATTGCGCGGATCGTCGGTCTGCACCGTCCAGCTGCCGTCGCCATTGTCGGTGCCTCCGCTGATGGACCAGCCGGCCGGTACGCCGTTGATGCTGACGGTTACCGCACCGACGTGTTCCTCCGGATCAGTCAGGGTGAGGTTGATGGGTTCACCGGCGATGCCGGCGGGGGCAGTGGTGGTGCTGTAGACAACGATGTCGGTGTTCGTGATCGAAGTAACCCCGGACAGGTTGGTGATGTTGTCCAGCGTTGCCACTTTCACTCGACCTGCGGTGCTACTCCAGTCCGTATCGAACCAGACTTCACCTCGTCCCGTGTTCGAGTTGAACGCAATGACATAGTTGTCCTGCGAGCCGTTGCCGCCCGTACCGTTCTGGAGCTGGTTGGTGGTTTGGGCAGCGCTGATCACGATGACTTTCTGGTCATCACTGGCTGCAATGTTCGAGACGCTGGTGCGAGTGACCAAATCATTCACGTTGAGCGTTGCACCAGTGGCGGTTCCAACGGTGCCGGCAAAGTTGACGCTGCCACCGCCGCTGTTCCCCGCATCAAGGAAGGCAATCTTGTCCACACCATCGATGTAATCGGTGATCGTGCTCGTGCCCCCACTCGTTGCCAACTGGAACCGGTCAGCCCCACCGTTGCCGGTCAAGGTGTCGGAGCCACCACCTCCGATGATCCTGTCGGCCCCGCTGCCCCCCGTGATGCTGTCCGCACCGGATGAGCCCAGGATGGTAAAAGCCTCGGTCTGGTTGGAAAGGTTCAGCGTTGTCGCCGTTGTGAGTTGCACACTCTCGATATTGGCAATCTGGGCGTCGCCGGTGCTGGCGAAACTGGCCCCCACCCGCAGCGTGTCGGCGCCACTGCCACCATCCAGAAGGCGGTCATTCTGCTCTCCGATCAGAATGTTGTCAGAAACGCCACCCATGATGAAATCATTGCCCGCGCCACCATCCAGGGTTGTGCCGCTATTGCCTCGTGTGTCGATCAGGATGTCGTTGCCAGTGCCGCCGGTAATGTCGCCGTTCGTGCTCGTAATCGAGACGGTTGTGCTTTGCGAAGTCTGCGAACCATCCGTGGCTATATAGGTGAAGCTGCCTGTGGTGTTGTTCTCATTGAAGCTGAATGTCGTAGTTGTCGCCGATACAGAAACGCCACTTGTATTGGTGCCAGCAGTGGCGGATGCGACATTGAGCGAAGCACCTCCCTGAGCCACATCGTTCGCGGTTAGCCAGGCATTCTGCAGCGTAACCACGACGTCCTTTGGACCATTGATGAACAGCGTGTCTGCTGTACCCGTCGGCCCATCATCGACCGGGGTGACATCGAATACAGCAGTGTCGGTCGCCGTCGAGAATGCCGTTGCACCGCCATTGCTGGTCGTGCTGGCAGTGCCGCCATCGCTGCCGCTGGTTTGATCCCAGGCGCGGAAGGTGATGCTCGCCTCGCCGTCGAAATTCGCGGCCGGCTGGAAGTACAGCCGATTGTCACCATCCGCCGCCAGCAAGCGCGCAACGCTCGCGCTCACCGCGCCCAGCGCAGTCCAGGTCGCGCCCCCGTTGAGCGAGTAGTACCAGGTGCCATTTGCCGTTTCGGCATTGGTAATCGCGATGCCGGTTACCGCGCCCGAATCGACATCGGTCACATTGTCCAAGCCACCGGCGGGGGGATTGAGATTGACGAGCGCCGAGACCAAAGTGCCCACCGCCCCCACAGGGGCGCCAGCATCCTCCAGTACCGCGTTGCCGATCGGCGTAGCCGCGGCATTCAGCAGCGGGGCGTCGTTGGTGCCCTGAATGGTCACGGTCACCAATTGGCTAGCGCTGCCATCCAGGCTTTGCACGGTGAAGCTGTCGGTCAGGCTGGCACCGGCGCCCAGGGCCTGAATTGCTGCCTGTGCAGTGCTGGCGCTGTAGCTCCAGTTGCCTGCGGCATTGATGCTGAAGCTGCCATAGCCGTTGCTACCGGCAATGTTCGACTGCGTCAGGAAGGACGATTGGCCGGCATCCGGGTCGCTGATGGTCAGCAGGCCTGCGGTGGTCAGGTTCGGCGTGGAGGCATCCTCCGTTACCGTGCCGCTGCTGACGCCACCGATCACCGCCGCATCGTTGGTGCCGTGGATGGTGATGCTGATCACCTGGCTGGCGGTGCCATCTTCGGACAGCACCGTCAGGCTGTCGCTCAGGGTCACCCCCTCCGGCAAGGCCTGCACGGCCGCATGGCCGTTGTTCAGGCTGTAGGTCCAGCTGCCGTCGGCCAGCACCTCGAAGGTGCCGTAGCCATTGGCGCCGGCGGTACCCGCCGTCACCGGCTGCAGTTCGGCCTCGCCGCTGTCCTCGTCGCTGACCGTGAGCACGCCGGACACGCTGAGGCTGTCCTCCTCGACCACCGCGCCAGCCACGTCGCCGCTGATGCTGGCCGC
>NZ_JBHZGN010000043.1:0-31776 GCF_049334135.1 Metapseudomonas cellulosilytica
ATCACGTCCTGGCCGTCCACCCGCACCTTGTCGCCGATGGGGCGGCGCAGCGCGGTGTGCAGCACCGGCCGGCGCTCGGAGCTGTTGATCACCTCGCCGCGGAACATCGCCTGGATCGCCTCGCCCAATTGCGCTTCCTCGGCCAGCCGGACCAGCAGGGCCAGGGTGTCGGCGCGCAGCAGGTTCTTCGAGAAGTCCAGCAGCAGGCCGCTGGCACTGACGCTGAACCGCTGGAAGCGCTCGGGGTCTTCGCCGAAGGCCTGGCGCAGGCTGAAGCCCGCCAGTTCCTGGTGGTGCTGGCGAAGAGCGCTCCAGCTGGGCAGTTGGGTGACATCGAGCGGCGTCAGGTGGTGGTCCATGGCTTTCCTGTATGCGACTTATGAAAAAGCCCGGAACTGGGCCGGGCTTCGGGTCCTTCGGCTTCCTGGCCTCAGGCGACTTGTACTGGAATCGCGTTGCTGGTGTGGCTGAGTTCGTTACCCGGAGCCATGTAAAGCATACGCGGTTTGAAATTGGCGAGTTCCGCTTCGCTGTAGTGGGCGTAGGCGCAGATGATCACACGATCGCCCACCTTGGCCTTGTGCGCCGCGGCGCCGTTCACCGAGATCATTCGCGAGCCGTTTTCGGCGCGGATGGCATAGGTGGTGAAACGCTCGCCGTTGTCGACGTTGTAGATCTGGATCTGCTCGTACTCGCGGATGCCGGAGAGATCCAGCCATTCGCCATCGATGGCGCAGGAACCTTCATAGTCGAGCACGGCGTGGGTTACTTCGGCGCGGTGCAGTTTGGCCTTGAGCATGATGGCGTGCATGGCATTTCCTCGTCGGTGCGCGGGCGGCGGCTGAGTTTGCCCGAACCCCCGAGGGGGTTCAAGGCTGCGGCGGGCTGGGGTCAGGCTTGCGCTTCGAGGTGGAAGGCAAGGTTGTCGATCAGGCGGGTGTTACCCATGAAGGCAGCCCCCAGTATTACCAATTGCTGGTCCTGGGCACCGGCGGGGCGCAGGTGCAGTGCCTCGCGGACCTCCAGGTAGTCGGGCCGGAAGCCGACCTTGGCCAATTCGGCCTGGCCTTCCTGCTCCAGGGCGGCGAAGTCGCGGCGGCCCTGACGGATGGCATCGGCCAGCTGTCGCAACGTGCGGTAGAGGGCCGGCGCGGCGGCGCGCTGGGCGTCGTCCAGGTAACCATTGCGCGAGGACAGCGCCAGGCCGTCTTCGGCGCGGACCGTGGGCTCGCCGATGATCTGGATCGGCATGTTGAGGTCGCGCACCAGCTTGCGGATCACCGCCAACTGCTGGAAGTCCTTTTCGCCGAATACCGCGAGGTCGGGCTGGACCATATTGAACAGCTTGCTGACCACGGTGGCGACGCCTTCGAAGTGGCCGGGACGGCTTCCGCCGCAGAGACCGTCGGACACCAGCGGTACGTTGACCCGGGTCTGGCCCTCCATGCCGTCCGGGTACATCTCCTCGACATCCGGGTGGAACAGCAGGTGGCAGCCTGCACCCACCAGCTTCTGCTGGTCGGCAACCAGGGTGCGCGGGTACTTGGCCAGGTCCTCGCTGGGCCCGAACTGCAGCGGATTGACGAAGATGCTGGCGACCACGAAGTCGGCGCGCTGGCTGGCCTTTTCCACCAGGGCGACGTGGCCGGCGTGGAGATTGCCCATGGTCGGCACGAAGCCGATGCGCTTGCCTTCGCTGCGTGCGCGGGCGACGGCGGCCCGCAGTTCGCGGACGGTCTTGACGGTGATCATGCGGAGAATCCGTGTTCGGCGGCGGGGAAGGAGACATCCTTGACGGCTTTGACGTAGGCCGCCAGTGCGGCCTGGATGCTGGTCTGGCCTTCCATGAAATTCTTGACGAACTTGGGCGCGCGACCGGTCAGGGAGAGGCCCAGCATGTCGTGCAGCACCAGGACCTGGCCGTCGGTTGCGCTGCCGGCGCCGATGCCGATGACCGGGATCTTCACCGACTGGGTGATCTCCGCCGCGAGTTCGCTGGGCACGCATTCAAGCAGCAGCATGGCGGCGCCAGCCTGCTCCAGTGCCATGGCGTCGGCGCGCAACTGGCGGGCCTGGGCCTCCTGGCGGCCCTGGACCTTGTAGCCGCCGAGGATGTTCACGGCTTGCGGGGTCAGGCCCAGGTGGGCGCAAACGGGAACACCGCGCTCGGCCAGCAGGCGAATGGGTTCGGCCAGCCAGGCCGCGCCTTCCAGCTTGACCACGTGGGCGCCGGCCTGCATCAGGGCGGCGCAGTTGGCAAAGGTCTGCTCGAGGCTGGCGTAGGCCATGAACGGCAGGTCACTGATGATCAGCGCACCCCGGTTGCCGCGTTTGACGGCAGCGGTGTGGTAGACCATGTCGGCCATGCTGACCGGCAGGGTGCTGTCATGGCCTTGCAGGACCATGCCAAGGGAGTCGCCCACCAGCAGCACATCCACGCCGGCCTGGCAGGCCGCCTGCGCGAAAGTGGCGTCGTAGGCCGTCAGCATGGCGATTTTCTCGCTCTTGAGCTTGAGCTCTTGCAGGGTGGTCAGGGTCACATCAGGCATGAAAACGTCCTCAGCGGCGCCGGTTTGCACTGGCGCGGGGCAACGGGACGCTTATAGTCCCGATGGGGGGGCATGAAGTCAATTGCAGGTGTTACCGACCTGTTACGGCGTTACCGCCAGGTCGGGCAGGCGTTCGAGGCCTTCGAAGGGGCAGGTGTCCAGGAGGGATTGCAGCGAATCGCCGTCAGGCAGCTGCAGGTCGCCGGCGATCTCCGCCAGGGGATAGAGCACGAAGGCGCGTGCGTGCATGTGGTAGTGCGGCACCTGCAGACGCGGCTCATCGATCCGGCGCTGGCCGAACAGAAGGATGTCCAGATCCAGGGTGCGCGGGCCCCAGCGCTCATCCTTGCGGACGCGGCCCTGGGCCAGCTCGATGGTCTGCAGCTCATCCAGCAATTGCAGCGGGGTCAGCCCGGTATCCAGGGCGGCGACCGCATTCACGTAACGGGGCTGGTCCGGTGGGCCGAGCGGATCGCTGGCATAGAGCGAGGACACGGTCGCAAGTCGGGTCTGCGGCAGATTGGCCAACGCCGCGAGGGCGCCGCGCAGTTGGCTGACAGGTTCGGCAAGGTTGCTACCCAGCCCGATATATACGCGCTCCATGATCAGTCGCCCGATGTGCCGGGTGCGCCTTCGCTGCGTGGCCCGCGACGGCGGCGACTGCCACCGCGACGGCGGCGCTGCCCCGCAGGCTGGTCGTCCTTGGCGCTCAGGTCACGGATCATGTTGCGGCGCTGGCTGTCGCTGGCGTCCTGGTAGTCCGTCCACCAGTCACCCAGGCCATCGGTCTGTTCGCCGGCGCTTTCGCGCAGCAGGAGGAAGTCGTAACCGGCGCGGAAGCGCGGGCTCTCCAGCAGCAGGTCGGCACGCTTGCCGTTGCGGCGCGGCAGGCGTTCCTGCATGTCCCAGATCTCGCGGATCGGAATGCTGAAGCGCTTGGGAATGGCGGTGCGCTGGACCTGCTCCATGATCAGCCCGTGGGCCGCTTCCTGCATGGCCGGGATCGGCGGCATGCCGCGCTCCTGCAGCAGCGCTGCGCGGGCGGGCAGGGCTGGCCAGAGCAGGGCCGCGAAGAGGAAAGCGGGAGTGACCGGCTTGCCTTGGTGGATGCGCTCGTCGGTATTGGCCAGGGCCTGACGGATCAGGCGGCCGGTATATTCGGGGTCGCGCTCCAGTGCGGCCGCGCTGGCCGGGAACAGGGGCGCGAAGAGGTCGTATTCCACCAGCAGTTCGAACGTGCGCACGGCCTTGCCGCCAAGGAACAGCTTGAGCACCTCGTCGAACAGGCGCGCGGACGGGATCTCCCGCAGCATCGGCGCCAGGCGGCGGATGGGCGCTGCACTGTGCTTCTCGATCTCGAAGTCCAGTTTCGCGGCGAAACGCGCGGCGCGCAGCATGCGCACCGGGTCTTCCTGGTAACGCTGCTCGGGAATGCCGATCAGGCGCACCAGGCGGTTGCGGATGTCGTGCACGCCATGGGCGTAGTCGAGGATTCGCTCGGAAGTCGGATCGTAATAAAGGGCGTTGATGGTGAAGTCCCGGCGCTGGGCATCATCTTCCAGGCTGCCGTAGACATTGTCGCGCAGGATGCGGCCGCTTTCGTTGCGTGCGGCCTGGTTGCTGTCTTCCTCGTCCTCACCTTGCGGATGGTTGGCGCGGAAGGTTGCGACTTCGATGATCTCTCGACCGAACTGCACGTGAGCCAGCTTGAACCGGCGCCCGATCACCCGGGCATTGCGGAACTCGGCGCGTACCTGCTCCGGGGTGGCATTGGTGGCCACGTCGAAATCCTTGGGGCGCAGGTTCAGCAGCAGGTCGCGGACGCAGCCGCCGACCAGATAGGCCTGGTAGCCCGCCTTCTGCAGGCGTTCGACGACCATGACGGCATTGCGGCTGATGTCCGAACGGCGCAGCGAATGCTGATTATTGCCCAGTACTTCGGGAGTGCTGCGCGGATGCTGGGCGCGGCGAAGGGGAGAACGGAAAGACTGGAACAGCTTCTTCAGCATGGGATGCACTGTTTTGCGGGATGGTCGGCCAGAAAGGGATTTGGGCGCACGATGGCCGCGAATTCTAGCACTGGGAGGGGGGATGTTGAAGGAAAGGTCTGACGGGTGTCAAAGCTACTGGGGGAGCCGAAGCTCCCCCCCAAATTGGTGCGTGCTTTGTTTTTATTGTTTCGGGCTTGGCGTTTTTGTTGTTCGACCCGCTCCAGCAGGCTTGTCGCCTCTGGAAATGCCCTCCAATCGAGGGTTAATAGCAAACGGATTTGTTTGGACGCTGATGGTGCCGTGATCATTCCGTGACCCAACCAGTACGGGTGCTGCCTGTGGGCAGTTTTATTGTTCTCGGCCTGGCTGTGGGGCAAGCCCCAAGGGCAATCCTCTCCAAAAGAATCAGTTAGCTGCGCCTCCGCTGTCTTGTTTTTGTTGTGCTGGAGTCGATACGTCTTGTTTTTATTGTGGGGTTCAGCGCTTGTTATTGTTGTTGTGCCCGAGATAAAGCAGATGCCGTGCCAACTTTTCAGATTCCTTGTAAATCAAGGGCTTGCGAGGATGGTGCTGTGGTTGGCGGGCAAAAAAAACCGGGTTTTCGTTACCTTTAGACCCGGCTTTGTTACGTGATGTTAGGCGGGGTAACAGCGCGGGGAACTCAAAGTGTTCCCGAGGTGTCACCCGCGGCTGGCGCTCATGGCCCGGCCGCGGCGCCCGATTTGCGGCGCGGAATGCCCAGGCGCTGACGACGTTCCCACAGGCATTTGCGGCTGATCCCCAGCTTGCGAGCCAGCTCGGTCTCGGTCATGTGGTCCTGGTGCTCGAGCACGAAGTGCTGGAAGTAGTCCTCCAGCGACAGGTCTTCGGTAGGCTCGTGGGCAGTGTTGTTGGCCTGGGCCTGGGCCTGGGGCGCGGTGTCGTTGAAATCCTCTTCGTCCAGGTCGTCCAGCTCGATATCGATGCCCAGCAGTTCCGCCGAGATGTCGGGGCTCTCGCACAGGATCACGGCGCGCTCGATGGCGTTTTCCAGTTCACGCACGTTGCCCGGCCAGCTGTAATGGCGAATGGCCTGTTCTGCGTCAGTGGCGAAGCGCAGACTGTCGCGCCCCATCTGCGCGCACTGTCGCGCCAGGAAAGAGCGGGCGATTTCCAGTACGTCGTTACCGCGTTCGCGCAGGGCGGGCAGTTTCAGCGAGATCACGTGCAGGCGGTAGTAGAGGTCCTCGCGGAACTGGCCGGTCTTGGCCAGGGTCTTGAGATCACGGTGGGTCGCGGCGATCAGGCGTACGTCCACCTTCTGTGACTGCACCGAACCCACGCGACGGATCTCGCCTTCCTGCAGCACGCGCAGCAGGCGCGCCTGGGCTTCCAGGGGCAGTTCGCCGATTTCGTCGAGGAACAGGGTGCCGCCGTCAGCCGCTTCCACCAGGCCCGCGCGGCCTGCGGTGGCACCAGTGAACGCCCCCTTTTCGTGGCCGAAGAGTTCGGACTCGATCAGGGTTTCCGGGATCGCCGCGCAGTTGACCGAGATCAGCGGGGCCTTGGCGCGGCGGGACAGGTTATGCAGGGCGCGCGCCACCAGTTCCTTGCCAGTGCCGGATTCGCCCTGGATCAGTACGGTGGAGTCGGTGGGGGAGACCTTGCGGATCTTGCCGTAGAGTTCGAGCATCGCCGTGCAGGAGCCGATGATGCCGATCTCGCCATCGGCGTTGGCGGCCGCAGCCTTGTCGCCGCCACGACCGGCACTGGAACGTTCGCTCGGGGCCGACTTGGCGTCCTGGCGCTCCTTCAGGATGCGTGCTACCGCCTGGAGCATTTCGTCATGGTCGAAGGGCTTGGCGATATAGTCGACCGCGCCCATCTTCATCGAGTCCACTGCCGAGCGCAGGCTGGCGTAACTGGTCATGATCAGCACCGGGGTGCCTTGGGCCAGCTTGATCAGTTCGGTACCGGGTGCGCCAGGCAGGCGAAGGTCGCTGATGATCAGG
The DNA here is from genome assembly GCF_049334135.1 of Metapseudomonas cellulosilytica. Taxonomy (NCBI): domain Bacteria; kingdom Pseudomonadati; phylum Pseudomonadota; class Gammaproteobacteria; order Pseudomonadales; family Pseudomonadaceae; genus Metapseudomonas; species Metapseudomonas cellulosilytica. The sequence continues at coordinate 6,532 of NZ_JBHZGN010000043.1, forward strand.
TCGAAACCGGGAATGCTGTAACGCTCCTGGGCTTCCTGCACGGAGCCCGCCTCGCTGACCTGGTACTGGTTGCGTTCCAGCAGGCGGCGCAGGGCGGAGCGGATGATGGTTTCGTCTTCGACGATCAGAATATGTGGCATTAATTCAGCTCTCTAGACGGTCTCAGCTCACGGCGGATGTTGCTTCGACAAAACGAGGCAGCGTCACCCTGATGCGGGTGCCGCGCTGCTGCTCGGAGTCGGCCGGGCTTTCTATGGTTATCTGTCCATAATGCTCTTCCACGATCGAATAGACCAGTGCAAGGCCAAGGCCGGTCCCTTTCCCTGGGTCCTTGGTGGTGAAGAAAGGTTCGAACAAACGATCCATGATTGCCTTCGGAATGCCGCTGCCTTCATCTTCGACAATGAGGTCGACGGTGTGCTCCGAGGCTTCGCTGCGCACGCGGATGGCGCTGCCCACGGGAGAAGCGTCGCGGGCGTTGGACAGCAGGTTGATCAGCACCTGGGCCAGGCGTTGCGGGTCGCCTTCCACGACATGGTGCGGGTCGCACAGGTTGAAGAAGTTCACCTCGACACTGCGCTTGTTCAGCGACAGCAGGCCGATGGCGTCCTGCGCCACTTCGGCCAGGCACACCGGCTCGCTCGCCTGCTGGCGGCCGCCGGCGTGGGCGAAGCTCATCAGCGACTGGACGATGCGGGTGACGCGCTTGGTCTGCTCGAGGATCTGGCTGCTGAGCTCCTTGATCTCGGTATCGCCTTCGCGTTCTTCGCGCAGGTTCTGCGCCAGGCAGGCGATGCCGGTGATGGGGTTGCCGATTTCATGGGCGACGCCTGCGGCCAGGCGGCCGATGGAAGCCAGGCGCTCGGAGTGCACCAGCTTGTCCTCCAGCAATTGGGTGTCGGTCACATCCTCAACCAGCAATACCAGGCCGCTGCTGCCCGGGGCCAGGGGCTCCTCGATGGCAGCCTTGTGCAGGTTCAGCGCGCGGGCCTGGCCATCCAGGGTCAGGCGTTGCTTGTGCAGGTGCTCGTCGGGCAGGTTGATGAAGCCTTCCAGCAGACCCTTCCAGGGTTCGGCGATGGTGGACAGTCGCGAGCCCACCACACGCTGCGCGGGGATCTCGGTGAGCTCCTCCATGGCGCGGTTCCACATGAGGATTTCCTGGTCCTTGGCCAGCGAGCAGACGCCCATGGGCAGCTCCTGGAGGGTCTGGCGGTGATAGCGCCGCAGGGCATCCAGTTCGGCGGCCAGACCCGTGAGGCGGGAGTGGTAGTCCTCCAGTCGGCTCTCGATGAAGTGGATGTCCTCGGTGACATAGCTCTCGCTGCCGGACTTGTAGGGCAGGAAGGTCTCCACCATGTCTTGCGCCACGCTCGGGCCCATCAGGCCGGAGAGGTTGGCTTCGATGCGGTCGCGCAGGCGGCGCAAGGCATAGGGGCGGCGCTCGTCGAAGGGCAGGTGCAGGTCGCGCAGGGCCTGTTCCACCTCCTTCTGTGCGGTCTTGGCACCCAGGGGTTTGGCCAGCTGGGTGGCGAACTCCTGGGGCGAACTGGCGAGCAGTTCGCGGCGCTGCGGCCGGCGCACGTTGTCCACGGTGCAGGCCTCGGCGGCGCTGCGCTCTTCCGGGCTGGCCTCGGTGAATAGCGAGACCAGTGTGAAGATCAGTACGTTGGCGGCCAGGGACGCGATGGCCGCGATGTGCCAGCTGGTGTCGTCCAGTACGTAGATGGCATTGAACAGTGGCAGGTAGATGCCCTGCAGGTTGCCGATCAGGGGCAGCAGCATGGCCAGCAGCCAGACGCAGAAGCCTGCCAGCAGGCCGGCGATGAAACCGCGCCGGTTGGCGGTCGGCCAATAGAGCACCGAAAGCGCGCCGGGCAGGAACTGCAGGGTGGCGACGAAGGCCACTATGCCCAGGTTGGAGAGGTCCTGCTCCGCGCCCAGCAGCAGGTAGAAGCCGTAGCCGGCCATGATGATGGCGACGATCAGGGCACGGCGGGTCCACTTCAGCCAGCGGTAGATATTGCCCTCGGCCGGCGGCTGATAGAGCGGCAGCACCAGGTGGTTGAGGGCCATGCCGGAGAGCGCCAGGGTGACCACTATGATCAGGCCGCTGGCCGCGGAGAGGCCGCCGACATAGGCGAGCAGCGCCAGCGCCGGGTTGTCCACGGCTATGCCCAGGCCCAGGGTGAAGTATTCCGGATTGGTGGTGGCGCCCAGCCTGAGGCCGGCCCAGAGGATCAGCGGGATGGCCAGGCTCATCAGCAGCAGGAACAGCGGCAGGCCCCAACTTGCGCTGACCATGGCGCGGGGGTTGAGGTTTTCGGTGAAGGTCATGTGGTACATGTGCGGCATGACGATCGCCGAAGCGAAGAAAACCAGCAGCAGGGTGCGCCAGGGGCCTTCCTGCAACGGCGTATGCAGGGTGGAAAGGGCCGCCTGGTTCTGCAGCAGCCAGAGTTCCAGCTCCCGCGGGCCATCGAACACGCCGTAAAGGGCGTACAGGCCGATGCCGCCAAGGGCCACCAGCTTGACCACCGATTCGAAGGCAATGGCGAACACCAGCCCGGCGTGCTTCTCGCGGGTGGCGATGTGGCGTGCGCCGAAGAGGATAGTGAAGAGGGTGATCAAGGCGCAGAAGGCCAGGGCCACGCGATTGTGCACCGGTTCGCGGGTGAGGATGCCGATGGAGTCGGCCACTGCCTGGATCTGCAGGGCCAGCAGCGGCAGCACGCCGATCAGCATGATCACCGTGGTCAGGGCGCCGGCCCAGGTGCTGCGGAAGCGGAAGGCGAAGAGGTCGGCCAGCGACGAAAGTTGGTAGGTCCGGGTGATGCGCAGGATGGGATAGAGCAGCACCGGCGCCAGCAGGAAGGCGCCCGACACGCCCAGGTAGCTGGCGAGGAAGCCGTAGCCGTACTGGTAGGCCAGTCCCACCGTGCCGTAGAAGGCCCAGGCGCTGGCATACACGCCGAGGGACAGGGTGTAGGTCAGCGGGTGGCGGATGATCCAGCGCGGCACGAAGCCCCGGTCACTGAGCCAGGCCACGCCGAACAGGGCCAGGAGATAGGCAGCGCTGATCAGGATCAGCTGGGTGAGACTAAAGCTCATCAGCATCGCGTTGACTCTGCAGGATGAAGGTCACCACGATCAGGATCAGCCACAGCAGGTAGGGACGGTACCAGGCGCCGTTGGGGTCGATCCACCAATCCATGATGGCGGGAGAGAACAGGTAGATACCCACCACCAGGAGCAGGACCAGTCGATAGATGTACATGCCACAATTCTCGTCGTGTCTTCGGCGATGGTAGCGAATGCCCGGGGGCGCGGCGAGTGCCTAGCGCAGATGCGCTTCAGCCAGGGTGCGGCAGCGCGGGATGCGCCCGGAAACCCAGTGGGCGATACCCCAGTCCAGCACCTCGCGGGGGCGGCAATCGGCGAACTCGTCCGGCGGCTCCTGGCCCAGAGCGCGCAGCGCGCGTGCCAGCAGCGGAGCGGCCCTGTCGGCAGGGAGGGGTGGAGACCGGTACGACTTGCCGAGCTTGTGGCCGTCTGGCTGGATGATCAGCGGCACATGCAGGTAGCGCGGCTGTGACACGCCAAGCAGTTCCTGAAGGTAGAGTTGGCGTGGCGTCGAGTCCAGCAGGTCGGCGCCGCGCACAATGTGGGTAACCCCCTGCCAGGCATCGTCCAGCACCACTGCCAACTGGTAGGCGTAGAGGCCATCGCGGCGGCGGATGACGAAGTCGCCCACTTCCCGGCCCAGGTGCTGACGGTATTCACCCTGCACGCGGTCGACGAAGTGGTACTCCAGCTCCGGCACGCGGATGCGGATGGCGGCGTCATGCTGCGGGTGCTGGGCGTTACGACAGTAACCGGGATAGATGCCATGGTGGCCCTCCAGCTGCTTGCGCGAGCAGGTGCAGGCGTAGGCCAGGCCCATCTCGTAGAGGCGGTCGATCACCTTGGCGTAGGTCTCGTGGCGATCGCTCTGACGGACCATTTCGCCGTCCCACTCGAAGCCGTAGTCCTCCAGGGTGCGGAGGATGGCCGCCTGGGCGCCTCCGACTTCCCGCGGCGGGTCCAGGTCTTCCATGCGCACAAGCCAGCGGCCGCCAACGGCACGGGCGTCAAGATAGGAGGCGAGGGCGGCGACCAGTGAGCCGAAATGCAGGTAGCCGCTGGGCGTTGGGGCGAAGCGCCCGATATAGGCAGGAGATGTCATCGGGGCAAGGCCCTGTAAAGCGACGGGGCGCCAGTGGCGCCCCGTTTCGGCATCAGGAGCCGAGCTGCTTTTCCTTGATCTCCGCCAGGGTCTTGCAGTCGATGCAGAGCGTAGCGGTGGGACGGGCTTCCAGACGGCGGATGCCGATCTCGACGCCGCAGGAGTCGCACCAGCCGTAATCGTTGTCTTCGATCAGCTGAAGGGTCTCGTCGATCTTCTTGATCAGTTTGCGCTCGCGGTCACGGGCACGCAGTTCCAGGCTGAACTCTTCTTCCTGGCTGGCGCGGTCGGCCGGGTCGGGGAAGTTGGCGGCTTCGTCCTGCATGTGGTGCACGGTGCGGTCCACCTCTTCCATCAACTCCAGTTTCCACTTGTTGAGGATGTTGGTGAAGTGAGCGCGCATGCGGTCGCTCATGTACTCCTCGCCCTTGGTCTCTTGGTAGGGCTCGAAGCCACGAACCAACTGGCTGCTCTGTTGTTTTGCATTGGTGGGCATGGATGGCCGCCTCTCACTTTCTCTAATCCATTGCGCAGGATTATGGTCCATCGCCGGCGGTGCCGGCCCTGCGGCTGCAAGCGGGCGAACTTACCAGATCAAATCCGGGTGCGCCACTCCTCGACGTCAAGCATGCTGCAGCGTCCGGGGACCATTGGGTAGAATCCTCTCTTTGTCCTAATAAAGGAAGGCCAATGGCTCAGTCCTACAGTGCGCGCAGCCGCGCCATCGAACCCTTCCACGTCATGGCCCTGCTGGCCCGCGCCAACGAACTCCAGGCGGCGGGTCACGACGTGATCCACCTGGAGATCGGCGAACCGGATTTCACCACCGCCGAGCCCATCGTCCAGGCCGGGCAGGCAGCCCTGGCCGCCGGGCATACCCGTTACACCGCCGCGCGAGGCTTGCCGCAACTGCGCGAGGCCATCGCCGGTTTCTACGCATCGCGCTATCGGTTGAACATAGACCCAGAACGCATTCTCATCACCCCCGGCGGATCCGGCGCCCTACTCCTGGCCAGCAGCCTGCTGGTGGATCCGGGCCGGCACTGGCTGCTGGCGGACCCCGGCTACCCCTGCAACCGTCACTTCCTGCGCCTGGTGGAAGGCGCGGCGCAGCTGGTGCCGGTAGGTCCCGAGACGCGCTACCAGCTCACCCCGCAGCTGGTCGAACGGTACTGGAATGCCGACAGCGTGGGCGCTCTGGTCGCCTCGCCGGCCAACCCCACCGGCACCGTGCTGCACGCCGACGAGTTGGCGGCACTGTCGCAGACCCTCAAGACCCGCGGCGGTCACCTGGTGGTGGATGAGATCTACCACGGTCTCACTTACGGCATGGACGCCAGCAGCGTGCTGGAAGTGGACGACGACGCCTTCGTGCTGAACAGTTTCTCCAAGTATTTCGGCATGACCGGTTGGCGCCTCGGCTGGCTGGTGGCGCCTTTGGAGGCGGTGCCCGAGCTGGAGAAGCTGGCGCAGAACCTCTACATCAGTGCGCCGTCCATGGCTCAGCACGCCGCCCTGGCCTGCTTCCAGCCTCAGACCCTGGAGATCCTCGAACGCCGTCGCGAAGAGTTTGCCCGCCGCCGTGACTACCTGTTGCCGGCCTTGCGCGAGTTGGGTTTCCGTATCGCCGTCGAGCCGGAGGGTGCCTTCTATCTGTATGCGGACATCTCCGCCTTCGGTGGCGATGCCTATGCCTTCTGCCGCCATTTCATCGAAACCGAGCATCTGGCCTTTACCCCGGGCCTGGATTTCGGCCGCCACCTGGCCGGCCAGCACGTGCGCTTCGCCTACACCCAGAGCCTGCCGCGCCTGGAAGAGGCAGTGCAGCGGCTGGCGCGTGGCCTGCAGACCTGGGCGGCCCGATGAGGTTCGCCCCGGCTTTGGAGGAAGGGCGGCTGCGCAAGCGCTACAAGCGCTTCCTCGCGGATATCGAGACGGAGGCTGGGGAGAAACTGACCATCCACTGTCCCAATACCGGCTCCATGCTGAACTGCATGAGCGAGGGCTGCCGCGTCTGGTTCAGTCGCTCCAATGACCCGAAGCGCAAGCTGCCCGGGACCTGGGAGATCGCCGAGACGCCCCAGGGCCGCCTGGCCTGCGTCAACACCGCCCGCGCCAACGCGTTGGTGGAGGAGGCGCTGCAGGCGGGCGTGATCGCCGAACTGGCAGGCTTCAGTGCCCTCAAGCGTGAAGTGGCCTACGGACTGGAGAACAGCCGCGCCGACTTCCGCCTGGACTTCCCCGCTGGCCCCGCCTTCGTCGAAGTGAAAAGCGTCACCCTGGGTTTCGACGGCACGCCAGTGGCCGCCTTCCCCGATGCTGTTACCCAGCGCGGCAGCAAGCATCTGCGCGAACTGGCCAACCTGGCGCGGGAGGGCGTACGGGCAGTGCAGCTGTATTGCGTAAACCTGACAGGAATCGAATCGGTGCGTCCTGCCGAGGAAATCGACCCGGCCTATGCTGCGGCACTGCGTGAGGCGATTGCCGCTGGCGTGGAGGTGATGGCATATGGGGTGGAGTTGACGCCGGAGGAAGCCCGGGTCTACCGTCGCCTCGATGTGAGGCTCTGAGCCTCAGGCTTCGCCCAGCAGCCAGATGCCGCCGGCGTCTTCGCGGCAGTCCAGCGGTTGCAGCGTCTCCCCGGCGCAGGGGCCTGCCACGCATTCCCCCGAGTCGATGAGAAAGAGCGCACCGTGGGTCGCGCACTGGATCAAGCTACCGCTCTGGTCGAGGAACTGGTCTGGCATCCATTCCAGCGGAATGCCGCGGTGCGGGCAGCGGTTTTCGTAGGCATGGACCTGCCCATGCCGGCGCACCAGCAGCAAATTCAGACCATCGATGAGGAAACCTCGGCTCTGGCCTTCGGCCAGTTCTTCGGGGCGGCAGAGCAGGATCATCGGTATCTCCATGGCAGGCGCGCATTATCGCGCGTCGCCATGGCTTGCCAATAGGGGCACTTCCGTGTGCTGAAATGCGGGAAGAATCGCCCGTGTCGGGCGGTTTTTCCGTGTTCGTCGTATTCGTTCGTCAGGTCAGACGAATCTGCGCAGTCTGACATCGGACGCAGACGATAATGCCGTTGTCATACAAATACAAATAAGAATCAATTTTATCGTGTGCCCAACCAGGCGGTGATAGGTCGCAATCCGATTCGCGGAACCATCAGGAGTTTCTAATGAACCAGCAAACCTCGCCCACGCGTCCGACTTCCTCCCTCTACCAGGCCTGGCAAGTGCTGCGCGCGCACTCCGAACCCACCGCGGCTCCGGCCGCCACGCGCGCCGCCCGTGAAGGCCGCCTGCTCAGCCTCGATCCGACCCTGCTGGTGGGCGGTCTCGGGCCGCGTTTGCCTGATGGCATGGCCGTGCTGTCCAAGGGCTTCTATCCTTCGGCTCCGGCCCTGACCGAGAAAAGCATGAGCCAGCCATGACCGCGTCACCCCATTCCCGCCCGCTTTTCATCTCTCTGGGCGTCCTGTTACTGCTGGCGCTCTGGCTTTCCCTGGCGCTGGGGCCGGTCAGCCTGCCGCTGGGGGAGACCCTGCGCGCAGCAATGCGTCTGGCTGGCCTGCCGTTCTCCGGCGAAGGGCTGGGGCAGGCCGAGTTGATCCTTGGTCAGATCCGCCTGCCGCGCACGATGCTGGGGCTGGCAGTGGGCGCGGTGCTGGCACTGTCCGGTGTCGCCATGCAGGGCCTGTTCCGCAACCCGTTGGCCGACCCCGGCCTGGTGGGGGTGTCCAGTGGCGCTGCGCTGGGCGGGGCTCTGGCCATCGTCGGCGGTGCCGCGCTGGGTGGCCTGCCGGAGGCTTTCGCGCCTTACCTGCTGTCTCTCTGTGCGTTCGCCGGGGGACTGGGGGTGACGCTGCTGGTCTATCGCCTGGGGCGTCGGGAGGGCCAGACCAGCGTGGCCACCATGCTGCTCGCGGGTATCGCCCTGACTGCCCTGGCGGGCGCAGTAATCGGCCTCTTCACCTACCTGGCTGACGACGCCACCCTGCGCAGCCTGACCTTCTGGAATATGGGCAGCCTCAATGGCGCCAGCTATTCCCGTCTCTGGCCGCTGCTGATCGTCACCCTGATGGTGATCCTCTGGCTGCCACGTCGGGCCAAGGCCTTGAATGCCCTGCTGCTGGGAGAGTCCGAGGCGCGCCACCTGGGCTTCGACGTGGAGCGCCTGAAGCGTGAACTGGTGTTCTGCACGGCACTCGGTGTGGGGGCAGCGGTAGCGGCGGCCGGCCTGATCGGCTTCATCGGCCTGGTGGTACCGCATCTGGTGCGCCTGGTCGCCGGACCGGACCATCGCGTCCTGTTGCCCGCTTCGGCCCTGGCCGGTGCCAGCCTGATGCTGTTGGCCGATCTGGCGGCGCGCCTGGTGCTGGCGCCGGCCGAGTTGCCCATCGGTATCGTCACGGCGCTGATCGGGGCACCCTTTTTCCTGTATCTCCTGGTGCGAGGTCGCCCCTGATGCTGCGCGCGGAACGATTGGATGTGCTGCGTGGCGGCAAGCGGGTGCTCGTGGGTGTCGACCTGGAGCTGCGCCCCGGCGAAGTGCTTGGCGTTTTGGGGCCCAACGGGGCAGGAAAGAGCACCCTGCTCGGTGCCCTGTGTGGCGAAGTCACAGCGGCGGCAGGCAAGATCAGTCTGGCTGGCCGCGCGTTGGCTGACTGGAGCGGCCCCCAGCGGGCACGGCGCCTGGCGGTACTACCGCAGAGTTCGACCTTGAACTTCGCCTTCCGCGTCGAGGAGGTGGTGGCCATGGGCCGACTGCCCCATGACACGGGGCGCGAGCGGGACGCCGAGGTGGTCGCCGAAGCGCTGGCGGCGGCGGATGCCAGCCACCTGGCCGGTCGCAGCTACCTGGCGCTTTCCGGAGGCGAGCGCCAGCGGGTCCACTTGGCTCGGGTGCTGGCGCAACTCTGGCCAGGGTCTGCCGGGCAGGCCCTGTTGCTGGACGAACCGACCTCCATGCTCGACCCCTTGCACCAGCACACCACCCTGCAAGCCGTGCGGACGTTCGCCGAGCGTGGCGTGGCGGTACTGGTGATCCTCCATGACCTGAACCTGGCAGCACGCTATTGCGATCGCCTTCTCCTGCTCGCCGATGGCCGCCCCCATGTTCTGGGTTCGCCGGAGCAAGTGCTCCAGGCCGAGCCCCTCAAGGCCGTGTTCGGCCTGGAGGTGTTGGTGCAGCGCCATCCGGAGCGGGGCCATCCGCTGATCGTCGCCCGCTGAGTGGAACAAGGAACTCCCATGCGTCTTCTTCTGCTTTCTCTTTTCGGCTTGCTGGCCGCCTGCCAGAGCCTGCCGCCGTTGCCCGAATGGCAAAGCCCGGAAGGTCGCGACCGGCCCGAACTGGGCGTAATCCGTGACTTGCACAGCGGCGAGCAACTGACCCCGGAGCAATTGGTGCAGCGCCTCGCCGCGCAGCCACGGGTACTGGTCGGGGAGCAGCACGACAACCCGGATCACCACGCCCTGCAGCTCTGGCTGTTGCAAGCGCTGGAAGCCCGCCATGAGCCGGGCAGCCTGCTGCTGGAGATGCTCGATCCAGAACAGCAGGCGAAGGTGGACGCTCTGCGCAATGGGCCACTGCCGGCTGACGTGCCCACCGCGCTGGCTTGGCAGCAGGGCTGGGACTGGGCGCTCTACGGGCCGATCGTGCGACATGCCCTGGCGCAGCCTTATCCGCTGCTGGCCGCCAACCTCAGCCGTAGCGAGATCAAGCGCATCTACCGGGAGCGGCCGGCCTTGCAGGGCGCGCTGTCCTCCGCCGATGCGGTACGTGGGGCGCTGCTCGAGCAGATTCGCGAATCCCACTGCGGTTTGCTGCCGGAGTCCCAGATGCCCGCAATGCTGGCCGTGCAGCAGCAGCGTGACCGGCGCATGGCAGAGCGCCTGCTGGCAGCGCCCGGCCCGGCACTGCTGTTCGCAGGCGCATTTCATGTGCGCCGTGACCTGGGCGTACCCCTGCATTTGGCAGATCTGGGCAAGGGGGAGGGCAATGCCGTGCTAATGCTCTCCGAGGTGGGCAAGCCGGTGCGGCGGGGCAGTGCGGATTACGTCTGGTACACCGCGGCGCTTCCACCTGTCGATCACTGCGCCGACATGCGCAGGCAGATGGCGCCCGCTCGCTGAAGACTGGAAGCGTAGAAGTCGCGAGCAAAAAAAGACCCGGCAATTTGCCGGGTCGAAAACCGTGATTAGCCTGATGAGGAGATAATCTGAAGAGCCCGACTGCTTGGTCTCTCAGTTTACCGGCTGATCTCGCGACCAGTTGATGTAATAATAACGATTCTCATTTTCGAGTCAAGCATCGATTCGCACTTTATCTGCCGCCGACGTCTTTCGCGCCCTGAAAGCAGAAGCCCCGGCCATGTGCCGGGGCTCCGCATGAGTCATGCCCGCTCGGGAGAAAGCCGCAGTTGGGTCACTTCCTTGTTCAGCAGGTCGATACGGCGCGCCATGCTCTCGATCAGGCTATGGGCGATACGCGGATTGCTCTGCATCAGGCTGAGGAACTGCTCCTTGGGGATGACCATCACGGTGCAGGGCTCGCTGGCGACCACAGTGGCGCTACGCCTCTCCCGGGTGAACACGGCCATCGCGCCGAAGATTTCATCCCTCTGCACGTCGCCGACCTTCTGCCCGTCAACGAACGCTTCGGCATGGCCCTCGATGATGATGAACACATGGTCGGCCTCATCGCCCTGTTGAATCAATTCCTCGCCCGCGGCGAAGTGCTGGAAACCGGTGGAAGGGCGCACGTCCGGCTGCTTCAGGCGGGCCACGGCGTCCGAGAGCAGGGCGGTGTGGCCCACCAGGTACTGGATGAACAGTTCCTGGAGCTTCTCGTTGGAGTAGATGTGGCGGAATACTTCGGTGCGGCTGAAGGGCACGAGGCTGATGGGCTCGTCGCTGCTGTAGCGGCAGGACGGCAGGTCGATACCCTGGCGCAGGCCCACCAGATCGCCTTCCTGCAAGTAGAACAGCGGACGCTCGTCGACGATGGCGTGGAGCAGACCGTTTTCGATCAGGAACAGTTGGTTGGCCGGCAGCAGGGGAGCCAGGTCTTCGACCTGATCCAGGCGGAATGCCGGGCCTGCCGGCTCCAGGCCCTCGAGCAACTGCCCGGGGATGCTTTGCAGTCTGTTGATCAGCTGGTCGGCGTAGGCCGGTTGCTCCCCGAGTAGGTACATGGCAGTAATTCCTTGAACTGACTGGAATGGCGTGACATACGAAGATCCCTGAAACAATAGGGACCGTCGCCTGCCTCGTAAATCACTGTTGGCGGAGGTTGTGAGCTAGCTCTTGTTGTTGGCGCCCGGTGCGTCCAACTGGTGGTTGAGCTCCGCCTTGTGACCTGGTGTCAGATCGTTCCAGTGAACATCCAGCAGTGCGCCTTCGATCGCATAGAGCAGCACTTTGGAGGCCCTGAATCCCCGCGCCCTGACAGCCTTGTAGGCACCGACGGCGCCAAGCCGGCGAAGGTCCGAGGCGCTATGGATGCCGACTGCATGCAGCCATTGCGCTGACGTCTTGCCCAGGTTCTTCAGGTGTTGCAGTTCATCGTTCATCGAGCCTCCTTGCGATGGTTCGGGCGCGAAAGGGACAGGGCTGTGGATAAGTGTAGCGTTCATCCACGGCGTGTGGCCTTGTGCTATCGCCCCATCCTCGTGCGCTCCCTGCACGGATAACGATCACTGCTTTGGCGATAGGGGCGGTTCCGGGTCAAATCTTCCGGGCGAAGGCGCCACCTTGCCGGTGACGGCCGCCGACGATCGCGGAACGGTCTCTGAGCTGTCCTGCTGTGGCGGGAGTATAGAAGCCGCCACGGCGGATACCGTGGCGGCGGGGATGGACGGGCTCAAGCGCCGGGCAGGTGGGCGCGAATACGCTCTACCAGGCTGTCGAGACTGGCTTCCTGGTCGGTGTCGATGCGTTTGCTGCGGGCCTGTTCGGCTGCGTCCAGCGGTTCGCGATGGGTCGCCTGGGCGCGTACGACCTCCATGGTGGCATCCGACGGATCGCGACCTTCGGCCTTGCGTTGGACGAGCCAGGATTCGATTACCGTTTCCGGCGCGTGGCAGTCGAGGATCAGGAAGGGGGCACCGGTCTGCTCGGCGACCTTGCGGGCTGCGCTGCGCTGGTCCTGCTTGAGGAAGGTGGCGTCGATGACCGCCGGGAATCCGGCATGCAGGACCGCCCCGGCCAACTGGTTCAGGCGCTGGTAGGTGGCGACGCTGGCCTCCTGGTTGTAAATGCCGCTCTGCAGGCCCTGGGCGTCGGCATCCTGCTCGCCGAACAGGCGCTTGCGCTCCACGTCCGAGCGCAGGCGGATGGCGCCCAGGGCTTCCACCAGGCGCAGGGCGACATGACTCTTGCCGGAACCGGACACGCCATGGGTGATGGCGAGGAAGGGCGAGGGGATGGCGCTGTAGCTTTCCGCCAGGCCGGCGTAGTTGCGGTATTGGCGGACGGTGGCGGCCTTCTGCACGGCGTCGTCCTGGTGGGCCAGGCTGAACAGGGCGATCTTGGCCCGCACCAGCGCACGGTAGGCCTTGTAGAAGTTGAGCAGCTCCAGGCCCTCATAGTCGCCGGTATGTTCCAGGTACTGGCTGACCAGACGGCGCGACAGGGACTTCAGGCCACGGTCTTCCAGGTCCATGGCGATGAAGGCGATGTCGGCATAGACGTCCGTGAAGCGGAAGGGCTCGTTGAACTCGATGCAGTCGAAGAGCACCACCTGGCCATCGATCAGGGTCGCGTTGCCGAGGTGGATATCGCCATGGCACTCACGGATGAAGCCTCCCTGCTTGCGCTGCTCCAGCAGCGGCTTGAGGCGTTGGTGGCTGCTTTCGGCCCAGGCTTCCAGGGCATCCAGTTGCTGCAGGTCGGCCTTTTCGCTGAGTAGCGGACGAATCTGCTCGAAGTTCTGCCGCACGGGCATCATCACGGCGTCCGGGGTGCCCAACGGGTGGTCGAGGGCGACCTGTGGGGCGGCGAGGTGGAAGGCGGCTATCTGGCCTGCCAGGGCGTCGATGTGGGCGGGCGTCAGTTCGCCACGAGCCTGCAGGGCGCTGAGCAGGTTGGCCTGGGGAAACTGGCGCATCTTCAGCACGTACTCGAAGGCATCGCCCGCACCACCGATCTGCGGTGCCTCGGCGCTTCCGGTGATCGGCAACACTTCCAGGTAGAGGTCGCGGGTCAGGCGCTGGTTAAGACGCAGCTCTTCGCCGCAGAAGTGCCGGCGGGCGTCCAGGCTGGTGAAATCGAGGAAACCGAAGTTGACCGGCTTCTTGATCTTGTAGGCGTAGCTGCCAGTCAGCAGGACCCAGGATATATGCGTCTCGATCACCTGGAACCCGTCCACCGGGTGGGGGTAGAGCGCGGGGTTCTGCAGGGCGGCTATCAGGGGCTGGCTCACGGGCGTTCCTTGTTCAGTCGCTGTAGAAGGCCCGCATTATCGCCGTTGGGCGCCGGGCTGCAAACTGTCAGGGCGTCCCTGTTGGCTGTGGATAAAGTGCGTATAATGCGCCGCCATGACACGTCCCCGATCCCCCAAATCCCGCTCCAAACGCCGTCCCAGCGGCCTTCGCCCATGGCTGGGCTGGACCCTCAAGCTGGGCCTGGTAGGCCTGGTGGTGCTGGCTGGTTTCGCCATTTATCTCGACGCCGTGGTGCAGGAGAAATTCTCCGGCAAGCGCTGGACGGTCCCGGCCAAGGTCTACGCTCGGCCGTTGGAGCTGTTCGTCGGCCTGAAGTTGTCCAAGGATGACTTTCTCAAAGAGCTGGACGCCTTGGGCTACCGCCGTGAGAGCCTGTCCAACGGGCCGGGGGCCGCGTCGGTTGCCGGCAGCGCCGTCGAGCTGAATACCCGTGGTTTCCAGTTCTATGAAGGCGCCGAACCGGCCCAGCGCATAAGTGTGCGCTTTTCCGGGGACTACGTGGCCGGGCTGACCCAGGCCAACGGCGGCAACCTGGCGGTGGCGCGGCTGGAGCCGCTGCTGATCGGCGGCCTCTACCCGGCGCACCACGAGGATCGAGTGCTGATCAACCTGGACCAGGTGCCGGCCTACCTGGTGGAAACCCTGGTGGCGACTGAAGACCGCGAGTACTTCAATCACCACGGGGTGTCCATCAAGTCCATCGCTCGAGCCTTCTGGGTCAATACCACGGCCGGCGAATTGCGCCAGGGCGGCAGTACCCTGACCCAGCAGTTGGTGAAGAACTTCTACCTGACCAACGAACGCAGCATTTCCCGCAAGGCCACCGAGGCCATGATGGCGGTGCTGCTGGAGTTGCATTACGACAAGCGCGAGATCCTCGAGGCCTATCTCAACGAGGTGTTCCTCGGCCAGGATGGCCAGCGGGCCATCCATGGCTTCGGACTCGCCAGCCAGTATTACTTCAGCCAGCCGATCTCGGAGCTGAAGCTGCATCAGATCGCCATGCTGGTGGGTATGGTCAAAGGGCCGTCCTATTACAACCCGCGCCGTTACCCGGAGCGGGCGCTGGAACGCCGCAACCTGGTGATCGACCTGCTTGCCGAGCAGGGCGTGGTCACACCTGAGGAAGCCGCAGCCGCCAAGCAGAAGCCGCTTGGCGTCAGCCAGCGCGGTAGCCTGGCCGATAGCTCCTACCCGGCGTTCCTTGACCTGGTGAAGCGCCAGCTCCGCGAGGACTACCGCGAAGAGGACCTGACCGAAGAAGGACTGCGCATCTTCACCAGTTTCGACCCCATCTTGCAGTCCAAGGCGGAAACCTCGCTGAACGAAACGCTGAAGCGTCTCGAAGGCCGCAAGGGTGTTGACCAGGTCGAGTCGGCCATGGTGGTGAGCAACCCTGAAACCGGTGAGATCCAGGCGCTGATTGGCAGCCGGCAGCCGCGCTTTGCCGGCTTCAACCGCGCCGTGGATGCCGTGCGGCCCATCGGTTCGCTGATCAAGCCGGCTGTGTATCTCACTGCGCTGGAGCGCCCCAGCCAGTACACCCTGACCAGTTGGGTGGCCGACGAGCCGTTCTCGGTGAAGGGGCAGGATGGCCAGGTCTGGCGCCCGCAGAATTATGATCGCCGCGCCCATGGCACCATCTACCTGTATCAGGGGTTGGCCAACTCCTACAACTTGTCGACTGCCAAGCTCGGCCTGGAACTGGGCGTGCCCAATGTGCTCAAAACTCTCGAGAGGCTGGGCGTTTCCCGCGAATGGCCGGCCTACCCCTCGATGTTGCTGGGGGCCGGCGCGCTGACTCCGATGGAGGTGGCGACCATGTACCAGACCCTGGCCAATGGCGGTTTCAACACACCACTGCGGGCGATTCGCAGCGTGCTGACCTCCGAGGGTGAGCCGCTCAAACGTTATCCCTTCCAGATTCAGCAGCGCTTCGACCCGGGCGCCATCTACCTGGTGCAGAACGCCATGCAGCGCGTGATGCGCGAAGGTACGGCGCGTTCGGTGTACAGCCAGTTGCCGTCGTCACTGACGCTGGCAGGCAAGACCGGCACCACCAACGATTCGCGCGATAGCTGGTTCGCCGGCTTCAGCCAGGACCTGTTGGCCGTGGTCTGGCTGGGGCGTGATGATAACGGCAAGACCCCGTTGACCGGTGCTACCGGCGCATTGCAGGTCTGGACCAGCTTTATGCGCAAGGCCGATCCGCTGCCGCTGGACATGCCGATGCCGGACAACGTGGTACAGGCATGGATCGATCCGCACAGCGGCCAGGGATCGGACGCTAGCTGCCCCGGTGCCGTGCAGATGCCGTACATTCGTGGCAGCGAACCCGTCCCCGGCGCGCCTTGTGGCCTGGGAGCTCCCGTGGACTCGGTAATGGACTGGGTTCGCGGGTGGATGCAATGAACCGAGAGGATGAAACGTGAGTAAAGCCTGGATTCCCGCCCTTGCGGCAGTCACCCTGCTGGCTGGTTGTGCTTCCCCGCAGCGTGGCGCCATTCCCGTGGTTGACTCCGGCGCGCCCCTGTCCGAACTGGAGCACGGCGGCGCCAGCGGCGGCGGCTACAATCGGGCACCTGCCGCGCCGCGCAGTGTTCCCGAGGATTCCGGGGTCGTGGTCATGGTGCCCGGTGCCAGTTCCGGTTCGGCAGTCGCGGCTCCGGCTCCCAGTGCCCCCATCAGCGGCAGCATCACCAGTGGCGCCATTACCCCCGGCCCGATCACCAATGGCCCGGCGGCGGCCCCCAGCGCACCTGCCTATGGCGCTCCCGGTTACAGCGTTCCGAACTACAGTGCTCCGAACTACAGCGCCCCAACGCCGAGCACACCAAGCGGCATCCCGAGCAACAGCGGCGCCCTGGCCGCCGACGAGCAGCTCGACGGCCCCGTGCTGGCGCTGCTGACCGCAGCCCAGCAGCAGCAGGGTGGTGGCGATCTCAATGGCGCCGCCGCCAGCCTGGAGCGTGCCCAGCGCATTGCGCCTCGTGAGCCCCAGGTTCTCTTCCGTCTCGCCGAAGTGCGCCTGGCTCAGGGCGATGCCGCCCAGGCCGAGCAGTTCGCCCGCCGCGGCTTGACCTACGCGAACGGCCGCCCGGCCATGCAGGCCAGCTTGTGGGATCTGATCGCGCGCTCTCGCGAGCGCCAAGGCGACCCGTCCGGCGCCGCTTTGGCCCGTGAGCGGGCAAAGGTCAATCTCTGATGGACTCGCGCTGCGCTGCGGTGGCCGACCAGCTCCTGCTCATCGAGCGGGAGCTGCGTGGCCTTGGCTGGTGGGCTGAAGTGGCGCCCAGTGCGGATGCCCTGGCCAGCCAGACGCCGTTCTGTGTGGATACCTTGGCCTTCGAAGAGTGGCTGCAGTGGATCTTTCTGCCGCGCATGAAGATCATCCTCGAGAACGATCTGGAGCTTCCTCATGCGTCTGGAATCCGCGCCATGGCGGAGGAGGTCTATCGGGATCGGGCTGCTGAGGTGGGCGGTTTGCTGGAGGCACTGGGTGCCTTCGATCGGCTGATAGGCCAGGCGAGTTGAGGCGTCGCCTCACTCGCAGTTTTCGCGAATCGCCTTTTCGGCGTCCTTGATCCGCGATTGCCGCTCTTCTTCCTTCAGGCGGCGCACTTCTCCATTTTCTTCCGTCCGTAGACGCGGGTTGTTCTGCAATTGCGCCAGGTTGGTGCGGATGGTCTCGCAGTACTTGCGGCGTTCCGCCTCCTGGGATGCGACTTTCGCCTTCACCTTCTCATCGATGGCCTTCTGGTCCCCCATCGGTTCGTTCTTCGGCAGGCTGGCCTCGGGCTTGGGTTGCTCGCTGTCCAGGCGCGGCAAGGATGGGCGCGGCTTGGGTATCGAGGTGTTCACCGTGGTGGCTGCCTGGCCCTCGGGCGGTTGCGCGCCGAAATGAGTGATGCCTTGGGCGTCGACCCATTTGTAGACCTGGCTGGCCATGGCGGAGCTGGCCATTACCAGCAGCAGGCTGCCAGCGAGAATCATGCGATGCATGCGGTTTCCTTCTGATGGCGGAGAATCCTCCGGTAACTATAACCAAAAGCCGTCGACCTTGATCCTGCGTCGCGTCACAGCAATCCAAGCAATATTCCGCAACGGATCACTTGACTTGTCCGTTCCTAATCCGAAGAATCCAGGGTTCGCTGTTCCAGTGGGCCGGCCGCAAGTCGGAAGCTGTAGCAGTCGATGAGGTGCACACCCGCGCCGACCTGTAACACCCGCAACGCGTTACCTCGCGCTGGGTGGGAAAGCCCCGCAACAACTCTCAGGGGCGGACCCAATGCTTGTTCAGTCAGTAGCTGACGTAGTCGGCGACCACCAGTCGCTCACGCGCTGCTAGCAAGCAAACCTATTCAGGCCGTCCGGTCGCGGGCGGTTTTCTGGCGTTCTAGAGGTGAAAAACGTGGAGCTTTTATCTGGCGCTGAAATGGTCGTCCGCTCGCTGCGTGACGAAGGCGTTAAGTACATCTATGGGTACCCGGGTGGTGCCCTCCTGCATATCTATGATGCCCTGTTCAAGGAAAACGACGTGACCCACATCCTGGTCCGTCATGAGCAGGCTGCTACCCATATGGCCGACGGCTACGCCCGCGCCACCGGCAAACCCGGTGTGGTGCTGGTGACTTCCGGCCCCGGCGCAACCAATGCCGTCACCGGCATCGCCACCGCCTACATGGACTCCATCCCGATGGTGATCCTGTCCGGCCAGGTGCCGAGCAATATGGTCGGTACCGATGCCTTCCAGGAAACCGACATGGTCGGTATATCCCGCCCGATCGTGAAGCACAGCTTCATCATCAAGCATCCCTCGGAAATCCCCGAGGTGATCAAGAAGGCGTTCTATATCGCCCAGTCCGGCCGTCCCGGCCCGGTGGTCGTCGACATTCCGAAGGACATGGGTGACCCCACCCAGAAGTTCGAATACAGCTACCCGAAAAAGGTCAAGCTGCGTTCCTACAGCCCGGCGGTCCGCGGCCACTCCGGCCAGATCCGCAAGGCTGCCGAGATGCTCCTGGCCGCCAAGCGCCCGATCATGTACGCCGGTGGTGGCGTGATCATGGGTGGCGCATCCGAGCAGCTCACCGAGCTGGCGAAGATGCTCAACCTGCCGGTCACCAATACCCTGATGGGTCTTGGCGCCTTCCCGGGCACCGACCGCCAGTTCGTCGGCATGCTGGGCATGCACGGCAGCTACACCGCCAACCTGGCGATGCACCACTCCGACGTGATCCTGGCCGTCGGCGCGCGCTTCGATGACCGCGTCATCAATGGCGCCGCCAAGTTCTGCCCGAACGCCAAGATCATCCATGTCGACATCGACCCGGCGTCGATCTCCAAGACCATCAAGGCCGACATCCCGATCGTGGGGCCGGTGGACAGCGTGCTGTCCGAGATGGTCGCCATCCTCAAGGAAATCGGCGAGACCCCGAACAAGGACACCGTCGCCGCCTGGTGGAAGCAGATCGACGAGTGGCGCGCCGGTGGCGACCTGTTCCCTTATGACAAGGGTGACGGCAGCATCATCAAGCCGCAGAGCGTGATCGAAACCCTCTGGGAAGTGACCAAGGGCGATGCCTACATCACCTCCGATGTGGGCCAGCACCAGATGTTCGCGGCGCAGTACTACCGCTTCGACAAGCCCAATCGCTGGATCAACTCCGGTGGCCTGGGCACCATGGGCTTCGGTTTCCCGGCGGCCATGGGCATCAAGCTGAACTTCCCGGAAATCGATGTGGCGTGCGTTACCGGCGAAGGCAGCATCCAGATGAACATTCAGGAGCTGTCGACCTGCCTGCAGTACGACCTGCCGGTGAAGATCGTCAACCTGAACAACGGTGCGCTGGGCATGGTCCGCCAGTGGCAGGACATGCAGTACAACAGCCGTTACTCGCACTCCTACATGGAATCGCTGCCTGATTTCGTCAAGCTGGCCGAGGCCTATGGCCACGTCGGCATTCGCGTGACCGATCCGAAGGATCTGAAGGCGAAGATGGAAGAGGCGTTCGCGCTGAAGAACCGTCTGGTGTTCCTCGACATCCAGGTCGATGCCAGCGAGCACGTCTACCCGATGCAGATCCGGGAAGGCGCCATGCGCGACATGTGGCTGAGCAAGACGGAGCGGACCTGAACATGCGACACATCATCTCCCTGCTGCTGGAAAACGAGCCAGGCGCCCTGTCCCGCGTAGTCGGCCTCTTTTCCCAGCGCAACTACAACATCGAAAGCCTGACTGTAGCTCCGACCGAAGACCCGACCTTGTCGCGTCTGACCCTGACCACTGTCGGCCACGATGAGGTAATCGAGCAGATCACCAAGAACCTCAACAAGCTGATCGAAGTGGTCAAGCTGGTGAACCTGTCGGAGAGCGCTCACATCGAGCGCGAACTGATGCTGGTCAAGGTCAAGGCCACCGGCGCCCAGCGCGCCGAGGTCAAGCGCACCACCGACATCTTCCGCGGCCAGATCGTCGACGTTACCAGCAGCGTCTACACGATCCAGCTGGCGGGCACCAGCGACAAGCTGGACAGCTTCATCCAGGCCATCGGCACCAGCTCGATCCTGGAAACCGTACGCAGTGGCGTCACCGGGATTTCCCGTGGCGACAAAGTGCTGACGATCTGATCGCGCTCATGAAAAACCCCGCCTGGTGCGGGGTTTTTTATTGCCCGGATTTTACTGGCGGCGATTCCAGAAGGCTGCGATCAGCGGGTCCTTGAGGCGTTTTTCCAGGGCGAACAGGCCGATGTCGTAGGCGGCCAATGGCGGCTGGATATCGTAGATGCGGATGCGTGCGGTCAGTGGACTGTTGTCGAGCACGATCTGCGGAACCACGCCGATACCGAACCCCAGGCTCACCATGCTGACGATGGCCTCGTTGCCGCTCACCTGGGCATAGATGCGCGGCTTGATGCCGTGGCTTTTCAGCCAGCGGTCGGTCCGGGTCCGGGCCAGGCCTTCTTCCGAGAGAATCATCGGTACGTCCTTCCAGCTCTGCGCCGAGGGCTGCCTCCGTTGTTCTTCTGTCAGCAGTTGAGGTGACTGTGGTCCGATGAAGCGCAGCTCCGAGCGGGTAATCGACTGGAAGTCGACGCCGGCTGGCAGGTTGTCGGGTCGGGCACCGATGGCAAGGTCCTCCAGTCCTTGTTGCACCCGCTCGACGGCCCTTGCGGGGTCGCCGGTGTGCAGTTTCATTTCGATGCGGGGGTAGTCCAGGCGGAAGCTGCTCAGGATGTCGTAGAGGAAGCTGTAGCTCGCCGTCACCGAGCAATACAGGGAGAGTTCGCCGTGCAGGTCCAATTGGTCCTGCATGAGTCGTTGGCGGATGGCATGCCAGCCGCTCATGGCCTCGCTCGCGTATTCGCGGAACTGCTGCCCCTCGCGGGTCAGTTGAACTGAGCGACTGTCGCGCACGAACAGTGGTGCGCCGAGTTCGTCCTCGAGTTGCTTGATGCTGCGACTGAGCGCGGAGGGGCTGACATGCTGCTCGCGGCTGGTTTTGCCGAAGTGCAGGTTGTCTGCCAGGGAAAGAAAGAGCTTGAGGGAGTGGCTGTCCATGAGCGTTTCTCATATCGGCACATTGCGTTGCGAATATATCATTTTACGCAATGGATCAGATCGCTTAATGTGCCCTTGTCGCGGTGCGCGCACCCCCATCCCTTTCGTTATAAAAGAGTCAGGAACATGAAAGTTTATTACGACAAAGACTGTGACCTCTCGATCATCCAGGGCAAGAAAGTAGCCATCATCGGTTACGGCTCCCAGGGTCATGCCCATGCCTGCAACCTGAAAGACTCCGGCGTTGACGTTACCGTCGGCCTGCGTCCGGGTTCCGCCACCGTTGCCAAGGCCGAGGCCCATGGCCTGACCGTCAAGAGCGTGCCGGAAGCCGTTGCCGCTGCTGACCTGGTCATGATCCTGACTCCGGACGAGTTCCAGTCCAAGCTGTACAAGGAAGAAGTCGAGCCGAACCTGAAGAAGGGCGCCACCCTGGCCTTCGCTCACGGCTTCGCCATCCACTACAACCAGGTTGTACCGCGTGCCGACCTCGACGTGATCATGATCGCGCCGAAGGCCCCGGGCCACACCGTGCGCTCCGAGTTCGTCAAGGGCGGCGGCATCCCTGACCTGGTAGCCATCTACCAGGACGCTTCCGGCAACGCCAAGAACGTTGCCCTGTCCTACGCCTGTGGCGTGGGCGGCGGCCGTACCGGCATCATCGAAACCACCTTCAAGGACGAGACCGAAACCGACCTGTTCGGTGAGCAGGCCGTTCTCTGTGGTGGCTGCGTAGAGCTGGTGAAAGCCGGTTTCGAAACCCTGGTCGAAGCCGGCTACGCGCCGGAAATGGCCTACTTCGAGTGCCTGCACGAGCTGAAGCTGATCGTCGACCTGATGTACGAAGGCGGCATCGCCAACATGAACTACTCGATCTCCAACAATGCCGAGTACGGTGAATACGTAACCGGTCCTGAGGTCATCAACGCCGAATCCCGCCAGGCCATGCGCAACGCCCTGAAG
Organism: Metapseudomonas cellulosilytica; assembly: GCF_049334135.1. Classification (NCBI taxonomy): domain Bacteria; kingdom Pseudomonadati; phylum Pseudomonadota; class Gammaproteobacteria; order Pseudomonadales; family Pseudomonadaceae; genus Metapseudomonas; species Metapseudomonas cellulosilytica. The sequence continues at coordinate 28,728 of NZ_JBHZGN010000043.1, forward strand.
CGCATCCAGGACGGCGAATACGCCAAGATGTTCATCCAGGAAGGTGCTTCGAACTACGCGTCGATGACTGCCTACCGCCGCAACAACGCTGCCCACCCGATCGAGCAGGTCGGTGAGCGTCTGCGCGCGATGATGCCGTGGATCTCCGCCAACAAGATCGTCGACAAGTCCAAGAACTAAGGTCTTATCCCGATCCGAAAGAACGCGGCCTAGGCCGCGTTCTTTCGTTTTGGCGGTAGGGTTCTGGTATAAAGCCTGTTTGCCGGGCGGCGCATTCCAGAGTCCGTCCACTACATTTCGTATTCGTTGCAAGGATGTTGTTCATGAGTGAACGTCCCGAAGAGCCGAATCAGCCCACCGAAAATGACAGCCTGCTGCCCATCGACGAGCACGTCGAGGAAGGTCAGGATGCGGAAGGGCGCAAGGTTCGGCATCGCGGTATCTACCTGCTGCCCAACTTGTTCACCACCGCCAACCTGTTTGCCGGCTTCTACGCCATCGTCAACGCCATGAACGGCAACTTCTCGGTGGCCGCCGCCACCGTTTTCGTCGCCATGGTCCTGGATAGCCTCGATGGCCGGGTTGCCCGCCTCACCAATACCCAGAGCGCCTTCGGTGCCGAGTATGACTCGCTGTCGGACATGGTCGCCTTCGGCGTTGCTCCCGCCCTGCTGGCGTTCGAGTGGGCATTGAGTGGCCTGGGTAGCGTCGGTCTCACGGTCGCCTTCATCTACGTGGCGGGCGCTGCCTTGCGTCTGGCGCGCTTCAATACCCAGATCGGCAAGGTGGACAAGCGCTATTTCATCGGCCTGGCCAGTCCCGCGGCAGCGGGTGTGGTGGCCGGGACCGTCTGGGCCTTCAGTGACTTCGGCATCAAAGGCTCGAACATGTCGTTCATCGTCGCCCTGCTGGTCGCACTGGCCGGTATGCTGATGGTGAGCAACATCAAGTTCTACAGCTTCAAGGACCTGGACCTGAAGGGGCGCGTTCCTTTCGTGGCGATCCTGGTGGTGGTGCTGGTATTCGCCGTGGTCTTCAGCGATCCGCCGCGTATCCTCTTGCTGATCTTCCTGGCTTACGCCGCATCCGGCCCGGTGCAATACTTGCTCCAGCTGCGCCGCCGCAAGCAGGCCGAGTGATGTAATTTCCTCGCGGCTCCGCAGTCTACTGGGCATTCCAGCCCGAATTGCGGAGCCGTCATGCTGATCCAGATCCCCCCTTCGTCCGCCTGCCGCGAGCACGAAGTCACTCCCGAATCCCTCTACCTCTCCCGCCGCCGCCTCCTCGTAGCCGCAGGTGGTCTGGCTGCCATGGCCGCATTACCGGTCGGGGCCCAGGATGCTTCTGTCTATCCGGACGTAGAAGCGGCCCAGGCACCTGGCTGGTTCTCCGAGAAGCTCACCGCCACCCGCTGGCAGGCGGTGACGCCAGGTAATGAGTCGGTCACCCCGTTTCGGGATGCGACCCACTACAACAACTTCTACGAGTTCGGTTCCAACAAGGGCGACCCGGCGCGCTACGCGGAGAAGATGCGCATTGAGCCTTGGACTGTGCGCATAGATGGAGAGGTGGGCAAGCCGGGCACCTATTCGGTCGAGGACCTGGTCAAGCCCCACGGGTTGGAGGAGCGCATCTATCGGCTGCGTTGTGTCGAGGCCTGGTCAATGGTCATCCCTTGGCTGGGGTTCCCCCTGGCGGAATTGCTCAGGCGTGTCGAGCCGACGAGCAAGGCCAGGTACGTCAGCTTCGAGACCCGATTGGCGTCGGAGGAAATGGCCGGGGTGCGCTCCGGTTTTTCCTTGATCGACTGGCCCTATGTCGAAGGCCTGCGATTGGACGAGGCCATGCACCCGCTGACTATTCTGGCCGTCGGCATGTACGGTCGCGTGCTGCCCAACCAGAATGGAGCGCCGCTGCGCCTGGTGGTGCCGTGGAAGTACGGCTTCAAGAGCATCAAGTCGATAGTGCGGATCAGTCTGGTCAGCGAGCAGCCGCGCACCACGTGGGAGTCCATCGCGCCGGAGGAATATGGCTTCTATTCGAACGTCAATCCCGAGGTGGATCATCCCCGCTGGAGCCAGGCTCATGAACGGCGCCTTCCCAGCGGGCTATTCAGCCCGAATATCGTGCCTACACGCATGTTCAACGGCTATGACGAAGTGGCCAGCCTCTATACCGGGCTGGATCTGAGGAAATACTACTGATGCGTTTCAGGCTCTGGAGGCTTTTCATATTTCTGGTGGCGCCAATTCCGGTGGGGCTCTGGCTTTATCAGGCGTGGATTTTCGCCCTGGGGCCTGACCCGGGAAAGGTACTGGTCGACCGGCTCGGCCTGGGAGCACTGTGGTTGCTGCTGATCACCCTGTCCATGACACCGCTGCAGAAGTTGACCCGCTGGGGAGGTTGGATAGCCGGGCGCCGTCAATTGGGGCTCTGGTGCTTTACCTATGTGGTGTTGCATATCAGTGGCTACGCCGTGTTCCTGCTTGGCCTGGATATGCAGCAATTACTGATCGACTTGGGCAAGCGTCCTTACATCTTCGTGGGAGCATTGGGGTTCAGTGGTTTGCTGGCCCTGGCCGTCACGTCCAACCGCTTCAGCATCCGGCGGTTGGGTAAGCGTTGGAAGCAATTGCATCGACTGGTTTACGCCATTCTCGCAATCGCGTTGCTGCATATGCTCTGGGTGGTGCGTGCGGACATGGCCGAGTGGTCTGGTTACGCTCTCGCCGGCGCTCTACTCATGCTATTGCGGGCACCGTCGCTGGTTCGCCTGTTGCCGAAGGTGGGGCGGGGTGCCCAGGAGGGATGACAAAAAGATTTCAATTAACGGTTGACGGCAGCTTTTGCATCCCTATAATGCGCACCACTTCCGGCGCAGTCGCCAAGCAAAACTCCTTGATAATCAATGAGTTAGGTGAGTGGTGAGGGTGTCGGAAGGTTCTGCTTCGAAGTGTTCGCTTCTGGCGAATGAGGTGGAAAAAGAGGTGTTGACAGCGGGTTTGAACGCTGTAGAATTCGCCTCCCGCTGACGAGAAGAGTGAATCGG
>NZ_JBHZGN010000044.1:0-30822 GCF_049334135.1 Metapseudomonas cellulosilytica
CCTGGAGGGCGTGAACAACCGCATCAAGGTGATCAAGCGCATGGCCTATGGCTTTCGGGACTCGGTCTACTTCTTCCTGAAAATCAAGGCCGCCTTCCCCGGGAAAGCGCGATGAACCAAAAAAAAGCCCCCGTCAGGGCCGACATCCCGACGGGGGCGAGGGTGGTCCTTGAGGGGACCTCAGTGTGTGCGGTCGTACCAGGCGCGAAGGAGCGTCGCGGCCAGGCCGTAGATCGTCAGCAGGATGGCGAAGCCGAGGCACGGGGACATGGCTTCGCCTCCCTTGGTTTTACTCGGCGCCTACCTGGCGCAGCTTGGTGGCCGGGGTGTCGCCGAGGTTGTTCAGCACGCGCTCGCTGTACCAGTCGAGGAAGTTGATCACGCCGAACTCGTAGGTCTTGGAGTAGGGGCCGGGCTGGTAAGCGGTGGAGTTGATACCGCGCTGGTTCTCTTCGGCCAGACGACGGTCCTGGTCGTTGGTGGCATCCCAGACTTCGCGCAGACGGGCGATGTCGTAGTCCTCGCCTTCCACGGCGTCCTTGTGCACCAGCCACTTGGTGGTGACCATGGTTTCCTGGGCGCTGATGGGCCACACGGTGAAGACGATCATGTGATCGCCCATGCAGTGGTTCCAGGCGTGGGGCAGGTGAAGGATGCGCATGGAGCCCAGGTCCGGGTTCTTGATGCGGCCCATGAGTTTCTTGCAGCCCTGCTTGCCGTCCATGGTCATGGACACGGTGCCGTCGAGCAGCGGCATGCGCACGATGCGGTTGCGCAGGCCGAAGCTGGCGTGGGCGTACGGGATCTTCTCTTCGTCCCAGGCCTTGGTGCAGGCGGCGACCTGGTCCTTGAACGCCTGGCTGGCGCGCGGGTCGGTGACGTCGTCCCATTCCAGCAGGGTTTTCAGCAGTTCCGGGTGCGAACCGTTGCAGTGGTAGCACTCGCGGTTGTTCTCGATCACCAGCTTCCAGTTGGCCTTTTCCATCAAGGTGGTCTGCACGGCCACCTTGGTGTTCTCCATGTCGTACGGCTCCATGTAATGGGCCAGGGTGGCGAGGAAGTCGTCGATGGCCGGCGGGTTTTCCGACAGGTTGATGAAGATGTAGCCGCCAGCGCTCTTCACGTGCACGGGCTTGAGGTTGTAGTCCTTGAGGTCGAAATCGGCGCCCATTTCGGTGCCGGCGAACAGCAGGCGGCCGTCCAGTTCGTAGGTCCACTGGTGGTAGGGGCAGACCAGCTTGGCGACCTTGCCCTTGTCGCTGACGCACAGGCGCGAGCCACGGTGGCGGCAGACGTTGTGGAAGGCATGGATCTGGCCTTCGGCGCCGCGGATGACGATGATCGGGTTGTCGCCGATCTGCAGGGTCAGGTAGTTGCCCTTGGCGGGGATCTCGCAGGTCATGCCGGCGATCAGCCACTCCTTGTGGAAGATCTCCTGCATGTCGATCTGGAACAGACGCTCGTCGCTATAGAACGGCTGCGGCAGGGAGAAGCTGTGGTCGCGTTCGCGGAGCATTTCGGCCGTGGCCTTGCGTGCGGGTTGAAGCGGATCGCCCAGGCTCAGGGTGGAAGTGACGTCCATCGGTAACTCCTCAATGGCTGGTCGCATTCGCGACCGCCGCAAAAAGTGGCTGTTTCGGTTGTCACGCAAGGCGGCGTGACCTGCCCTCGTTTCTTGCCTGCCGAATGGCTGCCCGGTTGCGGGGGCGAGGGTGGCTCGCTCAAAAACCTTGTGGTTCGGCTGGGATTCAGTGTGCTGGCGCGGGGAGGTACGACCTTGTCTGCGGGCGACATGGGGACATCCGTTTCCGACGGGGGAGACCCGGTGGTTGCTGGCAGGTCGCGATAAGCATGTGAATGTCGCAGACAGGTAAATGGGCTGTTTTTGCGTTATTCACAATCCGTCGCAATAGGCCGATTTCCGGCCGCGCGGAGCAGCGTCCATGACCAATAACTTCCTCAATCCCATCACGACCCAGACCTGGACCAACGGCCGGCACATGGTTCGCTGCGTCAAGGCGATCCAGGAAACCTGGGATGTGCGCACCTTCTGTTTCATGGCCGACCAGCCGATGGTGTTCTTCTTCAAGCCGGGGCAATTCGTGACCCTGGAACTGGAGATCGACGGCCAGCCGATCATGCGCTCCTACACCATTTCCAGCTCGCCCTCGGTGCCCTACAGCTTCTCCCTGACCATCAAGCGCGTGCCGGGCGGCAAAGTCTCCAACTGGCTGCACGACAACCTCAAGGAGGGCGACGTGTTGCCGGTGCACGGCCCTGTGGGGCGGTTCAACGCCATCGACTTCCCGGCGGACAAGGTGCTGTTCCTGTCCGGCGGCGTCGGCATCACCCCGGTGATGTCCATGGCGCGCTGGTTCTTCGATACCAACGGCGCGGTGGACATGATTTTCGTACACAGCGCGCGCACGCCGAAGGACATCATCTATCACCGCGAGCTGCGCCACATGGCCTCGCGCATCGAGAACTTCAAGCTGCACCTGATCTGCGAGAAGTACGAGATCGGCGAGACCTGGTCCGGCTATCGTGGCTACCTGAGCCGGGCGATGCTCGACCTGATAGCCGGCGACTTCATGGAGCGCGAGATCTTCTGCTGCGGCCCGACGCCCTACATGTCGGCGGTCAAGCGTCTGCTGGAAGCTGCCGGCTTCAACATGGAGCGCTACCACGAAGAGGCCTTCGGCCCGACCCCGCCGGAAATCCGCGAAGAGGTGAGGGAACATGCCGCCGAAGCGGCCGAGGCGGCCGCCGAAGTGCCGGCCGGCGCCATGAACCTGGTGGAGTTCACCAGCACCGGCAAAAGCATCCACATCGCCCCTGGCGAGACCGTGCACGCGGCTGCCGCCAAGGTCGGTCTGCATATTCCCAAAGCCTGCGGCATGGGCATCTGCGGCACCTGCAAGGTGATGAAGACCTCCGGCGACGTGGAGATGGAGCACAACGGCGGCATCACCGACGAAGACGTGGCCGAGGGTTACATCCTCTCCTGCTGCAGCATCCCCAAAGGCGACGTATCCATCGACTATTGATGGTTTTCTGAGCACCTACCGCCAGCCCGCGCCTGCCGCGGGCTGGCGCCATCTGTCCACAGCTTGTGGACGCAGCGTTGCACAGTTGCTGTGTGCAACTCGCTGAAATCGCTGGAAAAATCGCCAATCCTCGGCAGCCCTTGCAGGGCATGGGCAAGCACCAGGGACGAACAGCTTTTCCACAGGCTGGTCCACTGTTGGTGGGGGCAACCCACTATGCTTGATCAGGTTGTCCTCCCGCCGACGCGTTTGCGCCGGTTCCTTGCCTCCTGCCAGAGGGGTCCACGCGATGAAACTCTTCTATTCCCCCGGTGCCTGTTCCCTCGCCATCCACATCGTCCTGCGCGAGATCGGCCAGCCTTTCAGCCTCGAAAAGGTCGACCTGGGCGACCACAAGACCACCAGCGGTGACGACTACTATCGCTTCAACCCCAAGGGCTATGTGCCCCTGCTGGAGCTGGACAACGGCCAGTCGCTGACCGAGGGGCCGGTGATCTGCCAGTACCTGTGCGACCAGGCCGGCCGCACCGACCTGATGCCCGCCGCCGGCTCGCTGCTGCGCTACCGGGTGATGGAGTGGCAGTCCTACATCACCAGCGAACTGCACAAGAGTTTCGGCGCCCTGTTCAACCCGATGCTGGACGACAAGGCCAAGGCGACCTTTTCAGGCATGGTCCACCGCCGCCTGCAGTGGACTTCCGAGCAATTGCGCGGGCGCCAGTACCTGACCGGCGACGATTTCACCGCGGCGGATGCCTACCTCTTCACCGTGGCGAACTGGGCGGGCTTCCTCAACATGGATATCTCCGACTGCCTGGATCTCCAGGCCTTCCAGGGCCGCGTCGCGGCCCGTCCGGCGGTGCAGGAGGCGCTGAAGGCGGAGGGGCTGGCGTAGGGGCGATTTCAATCGCCACGGGCGGCGAAGCCGCACTCCCTGAGTGCGAGGGCTTTTCATTGTGGGGGCGAATTCATTCGCCAAGGGCAGCGCAGCTGCCCCCTGCGAGGTCCGATGGCAGACCTGCGGCCTGCTTGGCGAATGAATTCGCCCCTACAGGAATATTGCGCCGGCGGCGGGCTCAATCCTCCTCCTGCACTGCCTTGTAGGCCCCGGCGAGCTTCTGCTGCACCTCCTGGGGCGCAGCGCTGTAGTGGCTGAGCACCATGCTGAAGGCGCCGTGGCCGGCAGTGATGGCCTTGAGGCGGCCAGCGTAGCCGTCCAGTTCGGCCAGGGGAACCTGGCCGTAGACCAGGGCCAGCCCCTGGGACAGGGACTCCGTGCCCGTCACCTGGCCGCGGCGGCCGATCAGGTCGGTGGTGATATCGCCCAGGTTGCTCTCCGGCGCGGTCACCTCGACTTCGACTATGGGTTCCAGCACGACTTCGCCGGCACTGCGCAGGGCGTCGAGCATCGCCTTGCGCCCGGCGGCCTGGAAGGCGATGTCCTTGGAGTCCACCGGATGGTGCTTGCCGTCGTGAACCGTGACCTTGACGTCCTCCACCGGCAGGCCGGCCAGGGGCCCGCAGGCCAGCACCGAACGCACGCCCTTTTCCACCGAGGGAATGAACTGGGAGGGGATCACGCCGCCCTTCACCTCGTCGGCGAAGGCGAAGCCGCTGCCCCGGGGAAGCGGTTCGATGCGCAGGAACACCTCGCCGAACTGGCCGGCCCCGCCCGTCTGCTTCTTGTGCCGGCTGTGCCCCTCGGCGGGGCGGACGAGGGTCTCGCGATAGGGCACCTTGGGTGGGCGGGTCTCCACCTCGAGCTTGTAGGTGCCGGTGATGCGGTCCAGCAGGTAGCGCAGGTGCAACTCGCCCATGCCGCGCAGCACGGTTTCCTGGGTGGAGGCCTGGTAATCCAGTTTCACGCAGGGGTCTTCGGCCTGCAGCCGGTTCAGCACCTCCGCGATGCGCTGCTCGTCGCCCCGGCGCTTGGCCTCGATGGCCAGGCCCTGCATGGGGGCGGGGAAATCCAGGGGCTTGAGGTGGATCTGGTCTTCGTCATGGGAGTCGTGCAGCACCGAGTCGAACTCCACCTCGTCCACCTTGGTCAGGGCGCCGAAATCGCCGGGGATCAGCCGGCTCACCTCCTCATGACGCTTGCCCTGCAGGCGCAGCAGGTGGCCGAGCTTGAACGGCTTGCGGCCGTCGCCGACGAACAGTTGCATGTCTCGCACCAGGGTGCCCTGGTGCACGCGGAAAATGCCGAGTTTGCCCACGAAGGGGTCGATCACCACCTTGAACACATGGGCCAGCACGTGCTGCTCCGGGTCCGGCCTGGAGCGGAAGGCCTTGGCCTGCTCGCCCTCGCCCTTGAGGAACAGCGGCGGGTTGCCCTCGGTCGGGTTGGGCGCCAGCCGCGCGAGGATATCCAGCAGTTCGTCGATCCCGGCGCCGGTGCGCGCGGAGGTGAAGCAGAGGGGGATCAGGTGCCCTTCACGCAGTGCCCGCTCGAAGGGCTCGTGCAGTTCCGCCGGGGCGATCTCGCCCTGCTCCAGATAGCGCGCCATCAGTTCCTCGTCCACCTCCACCACCTGGTCCACCAGGGCCTGGTGGGCGTCGGCCACCGAGGAGAAGTCGGCCTCGCCATCGGGAGCGAAGAAACAGTCGACCACGCGGCTGGCATTGTCCGCCGGCAGGTTCAGTGGCAGCACTTCCTTGCCGAAGGCTTCTCGCAGGCTGGCCAGCAGGGCGGGGAGGTCCACCCGCTCGGCGTCGATCTTGTTCACCACCAGCATGCGACACAGGCCGCGCTCGGCTGCCAGGTTCATCATGCGGCGGGTGTTGAGTTCGATGCCGTTCTGCGCGTTGACCACCACCAGCGCGGTTTCCACCGCTGCCAGGGCAGCGATGGACTGGCCGATGAAGTCCGGGTAGCCGGGGGTGTCGATCAGGTTCAGCTCGGCGCCGGCGTAGCTGCAGTGGGCCAGGGCGGAGGCGAGGGAGTGGTGGTACTCGCGCTCCAGCGGGTCGAAGTCGCACACCGTGTCGCCGCGTTCCAGGCTGCCGGCACTGGAAATGGCGCCGCTGCGCTGCAGCAGGGCTTCGGTCAGGCTGGTCTTGCCGCTGTCGCCCTGGCCGACCAGGGCGATCGTTCGAATGGATTCCACCGAGTAGTTCGCCATGAGCACCTCCGCGCACTGGGGTGTTTCCAGTATAGGCAGGCACCCCGTACCTGCCCCGGAACCACCGAGATTGCTGCAACTTGTTGATATCGCACGAAAAATGAGCGATTCCCGGCAGGCCGCGTCAAGCCTGGCCCGGGGAGGGGTCTGTACAGCTTGTCCACAGAAGCTTCCACCGGCTTTGTGAGTAAAAGACCCGTTTTCCACCGCAAGGTGACTGTTTCAGGCCAGGTCAGGCGACAAAAGGCAGGCCGATCAGCCAATGATCGATGCTCTGTACACGGCGTGGTTATTAGGGTTGGACGATTTACCAACGGCTTATGCACAGGTATTTGCACGTAATTTGTGTGCAAGTTTCCGGCGGTCGCCTTCTGCTGTGTATGAAATCGGCTGAAGGCCAGGAATTACGGGGACTTTGCTATACAGGGTCGCCAACAGGATTTCCACAGGGTTATCCACATTTCACGGGGATAACCCGGCAGTAGAAGAGTGCTGGTTAAAAAACAATCAGACAGTTGTATCGCAGGTGAGACAAGGGCTTCAGCCAGTTTTCCACAGCTTGTGTACCTTTCGTTGCACAGATTTTGTGTGAAGAAATGGCAAGTCCTTGAAATAGATCAGGAAATATACAGGGGCCGGAAAGCCGCGGCAGGCGTGGGCCGCAGCCTGGGCTCTACAGATTGTCCACAGGTTGGTCCACGGAAATCGGGGGTAAGGCGGGGTATTTGTGGTGCGGTCCTTGTGCGCTTTTCCTGTAGGGGCGAATTCATTCGCCAAGGGCAGCGCAGCTGCCCCATCGGGTTCGACAGGGCAGCCCTTCGGCCTGCTTGGCGATTGAAATCGCCCCTACACAGGGCTGGTCGCGATAGTGCTGGATCAGGCCCCCATCGCCGCGCGGATATCCGCGGCCAGCTCGCGCACGCGGTCCATCTCGGTATCCCAGGAGCACATGAAGCGGGCGCCGCCGGCGCCAATGAAGGTGTAGAAACGCCAGCCCTTGTTGCGCAAGTGTTCCAGCGCCGGCTCGGACATCTGCAGGAACACGCCATTGGCTTCCACCGGGAACATCAGGCTGACGCCGGGAACGTCGGCCACCAGCTCGGCCAGCAGTTGTGCACAGGCGTTGGCGTGATTGCCGTAGTACAGCCAGGCGTCATCCTGCAGCAGGCCGACCCAGGGGGCGGCGAGAAAGCGCATTTTCGAGGCCAACTGGCCGGCCTGTTTGCAGCGGTAGTCGAAGTCTTCGGCGAGGTCGCGGTTGAAGAAGAGGATGGCCTCGCCCACCGCCATGCCGTTCTTGGTGCCGCCGAAGCAGAGCACATCGACGCCGGCCTTCCAGGTCAGGTCGGCCGGCGAGCAGCCGAGGAAGGCGCAGGCGTTGGCGAACCGTGCACCGTCCATGTGCAGGTTCAGGCCCAGCTCCTTGCACACCTGGCTGATGGCGCGAATTTCCTCGGGGCGGTAGACGGTGCCCACTTCCGTGGCCTGGGTGAGGGTGACCACGCGGGGTTTGGGGTAGTGGATGTCCTGGCGCTTCAAGGCGATTTCGCGGATCGCCTCGGGGGTCAGCTTGCCGTCGGCGGTCTTTGCCAGCAGCAGCTTGGAACCGTTGGAGAAGAACTCCGGCGCGCCGCATTCGTCGGTCTCGACGTGGGCGGTCTCGGAGCAGATCACGCTGTGGTAGCTCTGGCACAGCGAAGCCAGGGCCAGGGAGTTGGCGGCGGTGCCGTTGAAGGCGAAGAAGACCTCGCAGTCGGTCTCGAACAGCTGCCGGAAGTGGTCGGCGGCGCGCGCCGTCCACTGGTCATCGCCATAGGCGCGCTCATGGCCGCGATTGGCCTCGGCCATCGCGGCCCAGGCTTCCGGGCAGATGCCGGAGTAGTTGTCGCTGGCGAATTGCTGGGTCTGGTCGGTCATGTACTGGTCCTTGTGTCCGTTCGCCTGCAGGCACAGGCGCATGGGGCCTAACTTTACGCCAGGTTGGCCCTTTGGGATTCGTTCGAGGCGACATCCTTTTCCACGGTTGGCGCGCCGTTGCCGGGCGTCTTGTCGACGCAATGGAACTCGATGCGTCCGGGCGGCCTCAGAGCAAAGGTGCCCGCCCGTTCCAAACGGAGGAATCGACATGCGTTACCAGACCCTGATTGCCCTGTTCGCGCCCCTGCTGATCGGCCTGCCGGTCGTCGCGGCCGAGTGGCCTGCCGGTGAGCGCGACCTCTTCATCCAGGAATGCAAGTCCAGCGCACAAGCCAACCTCGCCGCAGACAAGCTGCAGCGTTACTGCAGTTGCGCGGCCGACCAGGTCAGCGCCGAGTTCAGCGGCGCCGAACTGGAAGCGTTGAAGACGCAAAAGACCCCATTGCCGGAACGGACTCACCAGCGCCTGCTGAAGGTTTCCCAGTCCTGCCTGAGCCAACTGAACGGTTGAGCAGATATTGATCAGTCGGCTGCAGCCCAGATTACATGCGGGCTGCGTGGCCGATCCCACAGTTTATCCACAGCGGGATCCACGTTTTCCGGGGGTAATTCCTAGGCCGGTTCCTGCCAAGCCTGCACACGCTCGCGGATGTCGGCGGGGAAGGCGCGGGCCTTGCGGGCCCGGGTATCCAGGTGAACGCCCACCAGGGTGGTGACAGCGGCTATCTCGCCGGTTTCGTCGTTACGCATCTCGTGACGGAAGCGGATGGACTTGTCCTTGATTTCCAGCACCCGGGAGTGGATGGACACCACGTCACCCGCGTGCAGCTCGCTGCGGTATTCGATCTGCTGCTCCACCGCCGCCATGCCGGCGTTCTCCTCGCGCAGCCGCGATGGTGCCAGGCCCAGCAGGGTGAAGAGCTGCCAGGTGGCCTCGTCGAACTTGCCGACGTACCACATCACGTTCATATGGCCCATATGGTCGCAGTGCCAGGGATAGACGGCGCCGCGGTAGGTCAGGGTCTCGCTCATGTCAGGCTGCCTCGTTCGGGGGTAATCCATCGGCATTCGGCATCAGGGCGGCCTCGCGCCCATGACCGCTCTACGTCGCCGGGTGCCGAGTTGGTCAATATTTGAACGGAAACCGTTATATCAGCGGTGAAAGCCATATTCGGCGCGGGTTACAAAATTTAATCGCGTGTTTAATTTTTTCGCTGATCAGGCTGGTCTGTACGTTTTTTGATCAGATTCAGGGGGGCCCCAAACCGCCAGCGCCCCAGGCGGGCGCTCACACCTTATCCACAGTCCATTGCACAGATTCTGGGGGCAGCGCTTCCGGCAAGCTCCTGAAATAGCTCAAAAAATGGCCGATCGGCCAGAACCGGCGCCGGGCTTGGTGTGGGGCCGGGGCTCTACAGCTTATCCACAGCTTGATCCCCGTTTTCTGTGGGCGAGGGCGGTGGACAGGTGCATTTTCGGGTCGGATACGGACAGATTTTCCGCAGGCCGGACCGGGAGAATCCTGTAGGAGCGAATGATTTCGTTCCTACAGGATTCTCCCCACTCGTCGAGGAACCGGCATGGCTGTCAGTGTGTTCGACCTGTTCAAGAGCCCCTCCAGCTCGCATACCGTGGGCCCCATGCCGCGGCGGCCTGGCCGTGAGTGCCGTGGAGTGCTGACGCCATGACCGCCTATCAAGCTTTTCCCCAACCCCGGCAGCGCCTGGAATCCATCGGCTTCCTCCTGCTGGACGACTTCAGCCTGATCGCCCTGGCCGGCGCCCTGGAACCGCTGCGCCTGGCCAACCGGCTGTCCGGCACCGCCCTCTATCGCTGGCGCACCCTGAACCTGGATGGCTCGGCGGTTCGCGCCGGCAACGGCATGCAGGTCTCTCCTGAGTCGCGACTGGACGATGAGCCGCGCCTGGATGCACTGATTCTCTGCGGTGGCGACGGTCCGGCCATGACCTGCGATCCCGCGCTGTTGGTGCGCGTCCGGTCCCTGGCGGCCGCCGGTGTGCACCTTGGGGCACTGGGCTCGGCCAGTTGGGTGCTGGCGGAGGCCGGCCTGCTGCAGGGCTACGAATGCAGCCCGGCCTGGACTTGCCGGGTGGACCTGCGCGAACGCTTCCCGGGCATCGCCCTGAGCCCGCAACCCTATACGCTGGACCGCGACCGCTACACCGCCGCTGGCGGCAACGCGGCGCTGGAGCTGATGCTGCAACTGATCGGCCGCAGCCAGGGGCCGGCGCTGCTCGGCGCCATCAGCGAGACCCTGGCCTTCGGCCAGTTACGCAGCGAGCCGGCGCCACCCCGGCTGACCCTGAGCGAGGCCCTGGCCAGCGCCCAGCCCAAGCTGCGGGATGTCATTGCGCTGATGGAGGCCAACCTGGAGGAGCCCATCGAGCTGGACGAACTGGCCAGCTTCATCGAACTGTCGCGTCGCCAACTCGAGCGGCTGTTCCAGAAATACCTGCACTGCTCGCCGTCGCGCTACTACCTCAAGCTGCGTCTGCTGCGCGCCCGCCAACTGCTGCGCCAGACCGCCATGCCGGTGGTGCAGGTGGCGATCGGCTGCGGCTTCCTTTCCGCGCAGAACTTCTCCAAGTGCTACCGCGAGCACTTCGGCATCCCGCCCAGCAACGAGCGGCTGGACAAGCCGCAGCTCTGCCGCGCCGCCATGCATTGACACCGAGCGACACCACCTTCGGGCCCGCCCGTGCCTGGCAGCACGGTCCGGGCCTGTTTTTTTGGTGGGTAGCGGGGAAATCGCCCTTACAGAAAATCCGTTCGAGCCTACCTGCTGCTCCGAGTGAATCCCACCTTCCCTCACCCCCGCCCCTCTCCCGAAGGGAGAAGGGTGACTCGCGCCTGGCGCAATGTGCCAAACCTGCACGGACAGCCCCCTCTCCCTCTGGGAGAGGGTTGGGGTGAGGGATGTCGAGCCCCGCTCGGAGCCCCCCCAACCCACCCCTGCGGATCCAACCAACTTCGGGTCGGATTCGTACAAAAACCGCCTGGATGCATCTGTTGCAATGCTTCCAACGGCCCACCAGCCCGGTGCGCCGAGTCACTGGAAAACAACAAGGGTTCCCGCCATGCAAATGCCCAAGACGCTCCGCATCCGTAACGGCGACAAGGTTCGCGCCACCTTCTCCGCCCAGGAATACGCCAATCGCCAGGCCAGGCTGCGCGCCCACTTGGCGGCGGAGAACATCGACGCTGCGGTCTTCACCTCCTACCACAACATCAACTACTACTCGGACTTCCTCTACTGCTCCTTCGGCCGCCCGTACGCCCTGGTGGTGACCCAGGACGACGTCATCAGCATCAGCGCCAACATCGACGGCGGCCAGCCCTGGCGCCGCACCCAGGGCACCGACAACATCGTCTACACAGACTGGCAGCGCGACAACTACTTCGTCGCCATCCAGCAGGCCCTGCCCAAGGCCCGCCGCATCGGCATCGAGGCCGACCACCTGAATCTGCAGAACCGCGACAAGCTGGCCGCCCGCTACCCCGACGCCGAGCTGGTGGACGTGGCCGCCGCCTGCATGCGCATGCGCATGATCAAGTCGGCCGAAGAGCACGTGATGATCCGCCACGGCGCGCGCATCGCCGATATCGGCGGCGCGGCGGTGGTGGAAGCCCTGCGCGACCAGGTGCCGGAGTACGAAGTGGCGCTGCATGCCACCCAGGCCATGGTCCGCGCCATTGCCGATACCTTCGAGGACGTTGAGCTGATGGACACCTGGACCTGGTTCCAGTCCGGCATCAACACCGACGGCGCCCACAACCCGGTCACCAAGCGCAAGGTGAACAAGGGCGACATCCTAAGCCTCAACTGCTTCCCGATGATCGCCGGCTACTACACCGCGCTGGAGCGCACCCTGTTCCTCGACCATTGCTCCGACGACCACCTGCGCCTGTGGCAGGTCAACGTCGAGGTGCATGAGGCCGGTCTCAAGCTGATCAAGCCCGGCATGCGCTGCAGCGATATCGCCCGCGAGCTGAACGAGATCTTCCTCAAGCACGATGTGCTGCAGTACCGCACCTTCGGCTACGGCCACTCCTTCGGCACCCTCAGCCACTACTACGGCCGTGAGGCCGGGCTGGAGCTGCGCGAGGACATCGACACCGTGCTGGAGCCGGGCATGGTCGTCTCCATGGAACCGATGATCATGCTGCCGGAAGGCCTGCCGGGCGCCGGTGGTTACCGCGAGCACGACATCCTGATCGTCAACGAGAACGGTGCCGAGAACATCACCAAGTTCCCCTACGGCCCGGAGAAAAACATCATCCGCAAATGACCGCCCCCACGCCCGCGCAGCGCCGACACTGCGCGGGCCGTGGGAAGTGCTTGGTAGGGTGGGCTTCAGCCCACCGGCGGAGAAAGCCGGTGCGCTAAAGCACACCCTACGGCTCGGGGCCGACACCCCCACCGAACTACAAGAACCGACGCGCGGCTTCCACGGGGCCCAGGCCCCGCGCACGCGCCACTCTTTGACTACCCGCTGCCGAAATCACAACAACAGAGGTACAGGCGATGGTCAGGTTTGTTTCAAGAACGCTCCCGTGGGGAGCGGCCGACACTGTGTCTTTCCACAACGGCCGGGGTGCTCCCGTCCATACTCCAGGCATCCAGGCGCAGCTCCCCGAAGGAGGTGCCCGATGAGCCTTTCCAACCAGACCCTGGCCTACGGCCAGGCCGGACGCCAGATGGCCAGCGAGCGCAGCACCCTCCGCCGTGCGGCGACCGCCAGCTTCATGGGCAACTTCGTCGAGTGGTTCGACTACGCCGCCTACGGTTACCTGGCCGCCGTGATCGCCGTGGTGTTTTTCCCCGCCACGGACAAGACCACCGGCCTGCTCGCGGCCTTCGCGGTATTCGCCATCTCCTTCATCGTCCGCCCCATCGGCGGCATCGTCTGGGGCCATATCGGCGACCGTTACGGCCGGCGCAACGCCCTGTCCCTGTCCATCCTCATCATGTCCGGCGCCACCTTCTGCATCGCCCTGCTGCCCACCTACGCCCAGGTGGGCATGCTGGCGCCGTTGCTGCTCCTGCTGATCCGCCTGGTGCAGGGCTTCTCCGCCTCCGGGGAGTACGCCGGCGCAGCGGCCTTCCTCGCCGAGTACGCCCCGGACAACAAGCGCGGCTTCTACACCTGCCTGGTGCCGGCCAGTACCGCGGCGGGGCTGCTGTTCGGCTCGCTGTTCGCGGCCACGCTCTATTCGCAACTGGATACCGAGCAACTGCACAGCTGGGGCTGGCGCATTCCCTTCCTGCTGGCGGCGCCGCTCGGGCTGATCGGCCGCTATATCCGCCTGCACCTGGAGGACACGCCGAAGTTTCGCGAGATGGAGCAGGCCCTGGAGCAGAAGGGCGGTGAGCACAAGGTGCCGATCCGCGAGTTGTTCGGCGCGCAGCGCAAGCGCGTGCTGGTGGCCATCGGCGTCACCTGCCTCAACGCGGTGGCCTTCTACCTGATCCTCAGCTACATGCCCACCTACCTGTCCACCGAAATGGGCATGACCGAGACGGACTCCTTCCTCGCCTCCACCGTGTCCCTGGCCACCTACATCGGCTTCATTTTCCTGATGGGCAAGCTGTCGGATCGCTTCGGCCGCAAGACCATGCTGATCGCGGCGTCGCTGCTGTTCCTGGCGGTGACCGTGCCGTTGTTCGGCCTGCTCGAAGGGCAGACCTTCGCCTTCATCCTGCTGATCCAGATCGCCTTCGGCCTGATGCTGGCGATGAACGACGGCACCCTGCCGTGCTTCCTCGCCGAAGTCTTCCCGACGCGGGTGCGCTACACCGGCTTCGCCTTCAGCTTCAACACCGCCAACGCGCTGTTCGGCGGCACCGCGCCCTTCATCGCCACCTGGCTGATCAGCCAGACCGGCGACAAGCTGGCCCCGGCCTGGATGCTGGTGGGCGCGGCGGCGGTGGCATTGCTGGCGATGCTGTGCATCCGCGAGACGGCGCACAAGGCCCTGGCGGACAACTGAGGCCGCCCCTGGCGATCCTGCCAACTTCGGGTCGGATACGTACAAAAGTTACCCACTCACTTCTGATGCAATGCAATCAGCGGAAGACCGTCCGTGGCCGGGCGTGCCCCTGAAATCCTGGAGAGAAGTCGATGAGCAAGAGCGTTTTCGTAGGTGAGCTGACCTGGAAGGAGTACGAAGCCCGCGTCGCCGGTGGCGGCTGCGTGCTGATGCTGCCGGTCGGCGCCCTGGAGCAGCACGGCCACCACATGTGCATGAACGTGGATGTGCTGCTGCCCACCGCCGTATGCCAGCGGGTCGCCGAGCGCATTGGCGCCCTGGTGCTGCCGGGCCTGCAGTACGGCTACAAGTCCCAGCAGAAGTCCGGCGGTGGCAACCATTTTCCCGGCACCACCAGTCTCGACGGGGCGACCCTGACCGGCACCGTGCAGGACATCATCCGTGAGCTGGCGCGCCATGGCGTGCGCCGCCTGGTGCTGATGAACGGGCACTACGAGAACTCGATGTTCATAGTCGAAGGCATCGATCTCGCCCTGCGCGAGCTGCGCTATGCCGGGATCGAGGATTTCCGCGTCGTGGTGCTGTCCTACTGGGACTTCATCAGGGACCCGGCGGTGATCGAGGCACTCTATCCGGAAGGTTTCCTCGGTTGGGACATCGAGCACGGCGGCGTCTTCGAAACCTCGCTGATGCTGGCCCTCTACCCGAACCTGGTGGACATGGACAAAGTCGTCGACCACCCACCCGCCACTTTCCCGCCCTACGACGTGTTCCCGGTGATCCCCGAGCGCACGCCGGCCTGCGGCACGCTCTCTTCGGCGAAGAACGCCAGCCGCGAGAAGGGCGAGCTGATCCTGCAGGTGTGCACCGAGGGTATCGCCGCCGCCGTGCAGGAGGCGTTCGCGACGCCGTCCTGATCGATTCCACGCCGTTTCGTCCAAGACCCCAGTCCAACAAGAATACGAGGGTAACCACGATGTCCACGCCTGTTTCCACCGGCGGCCCGGTCCTGGCCGCCGAACTCAAGCAGCGCCACGTCACCATGCTGTCCATCGCTGGTGCCATCGGCGCCGGCCTGTTCGTCGGCTCCGGCCACGCCATCGCTTCCGCCGGTCCGGCGGCGATCCTGGCCTATCTGATCTCCGGCACGCTGGTGGTGCTGGTCATGCGCATGCTCGGCGAGATGGCCGTGGCCTCGCCCGATACCGGCTCCTTCTCCACCTACGCGGAACGGGCGATCGGCCGCTGGGCGGGCTTTTCCATCGGCTGGCTGTACTGGTGGTTCTGGGTGCTGGTGATTCCGTTGGAGGCTGTCGCCGCCGCGGCGATCCTCAACGCCTGGTTCCCGGCGGTGGCGACCTGGCAGTTCGCCCTGGCGGTCACCGCCCTGCTCACCGCGACCAACCTGTTCAGCGTGGCACGCTACGGCGAGTTCGAGTTCTGGTTCGCCCTGCTCAAGGTCATCGCGGTGATCGGTTTCATCGTCCTCGGCTTCTGCGCGCTCACCGGCGCTCTGCCCGACCGTGAGGTCAGCGGCGTGATGAAGCTCACCCGGGAGCATGGCGGATTCATGCCCAACGGTTTCAGCGCGGTGCTCGGGGCGCTGCTGACCACGGTGTTCAGCTTCATGGGTACGGAAATCGTCACCATCGCCGCCGCGGAATCGAAGAACCCGGCGAAGCAGATCACCCGGGCGACCAACTCGGTGGTCTGGCGGATGGGCATCTTCTACATCGTGTCGATCTTCCTGATCATCTCCATCGTGCCGTGGAACGACCCGCTGCTCACCGAGGCCGGCTCCTACCAGCGCGCCCTGGAGATCATGAACATCCCCAACGCCAAGCTGATCGTCGACATCGTGGTGCTGGTCGCCGTGGCCAGCTGCCTGAACTCGGCCATCTATACCGCCTCGCGCATGGCCTTCTCCCTCAGCAAACGCGGCGACGCCCCGCGCTTGCTGCAGAAGACCTCGCCGAAGGCGGTGCCCTACGCCGCCGTGCTGGCCAGCACCGCCGTGGGCTTCCTCACTACCATCATCAACTACTTCGCCCCGGAGAAGGTCTTTGCCTTCCTGCTCGCCAGCTCCGGCGCCGTGGCGCTGCTGGTGTATCTGGTGATCGCCATCTCGCAGTTGCGAATGCGCCGCCAACTGGTCGCCTCGGGCAAGCCGCTGGAATTCAGCATGTGGCTGTATCCCTGGCTGACCTGGCTGGTGATCCTGTTCATCCTGTCGGTGCTCGGCATCATGCTGGCGATGCCGGACCATCGTGCGGAGGTACTGGCCACCGGCATGCTGACGGTCGTGATCGTCTGCCTGGGGCTGCTCGACAGCCGCAAGGGGAGGGCACGGCAGGCGGCACCGGGACTTGCGCAGGCCGATTTGCAGTGAGTGATTACGGGTTCGAAGGGATTCGATGAGTCTGCAAGAGGCCGTACGCCGAGCGGGTACGGCTTTCTTTCATCCGTCGAGGGATTCCGGGTTTGTGGGGGCGAATTCATTCGCTATGCAGGCCGTAGGCCTGCCTTTCGGACTGTCAGCAAATCGTAGCCCGGATGAAATCCGGGAGGGCGGTGGGGTTTTCCCCTGGTTTCATCCGGGCTACGGAACTGTCCACACTACCGCCTCGCCGCCACGGGCCTACACCGGCGAAACACTGGCTGTAAGCCTCATTCCGCTCCGATACGGGCCTTTTCCTGATTTTCCCTCCCCCCCTCCAGAGCCAGAGAGCGCACCGGTAGCTTATCCGTCTCTCGATGCCCCGGAGCTCAACATGAAGGACCATTTCCCACTCCTGCGCGGCCTTGCCGTGCTCGTTCTCGCCATGCCCGGCTTAGCCCTCGCCGGGGTTTGCAAGCCCGATGGTGCCGCCAAGGCCTTCGACTTCGCCTTCAGCGCCACCTTCACCTCGCCGGAGGAAAACAGCCACCAGCAACTGATGCCCAATGCGCACAGTTGGAACGTTGGCAGTGTCAGCTACCCCGGATTCTGCGGCTGCAGCAGACCAGGCACGAGCCAGCAGACGCCGTCCGAAATCATCTACACGACCAAGACCGACCTTGCCAAAGGCTATACGGCCACGGTCAACGGGGAGGCGATGCAGTTCTACAAGGTCAATCGGAATATCCAGGTGGCTGCCGAAGTCTATGTCGGGGGCAAGGTAGATAAATACGTACCTTTGCCACTTTCGAAATTCTCCAACAACACTAACTTCAAGTACGACTGCCCATCGACGGGGTTGCTTGACATCTATTTCAACACCGGCAGGGAAGGCCGCCTGCACCTGATGATCGACAAGCCCTTCATCGGTGAGTCGGTCATCCCCCGCACCAAACTGTTCGATTTGCTGGCAGGCCTCGAAAAGACGGACCCGTCAGGTGGGCAAGCGCTGGTCAACGTCTGGATGAGCGGCAGCGTCATCGTGCCCCAGAGCTGCGAACTTGCCCCTGGCCAGGTCACCACTATCGACTTCGGCAACCTCAACCCCTGGGAGGTGGCCGAGCCGGGCGAAACGCCGCAACGCACGGTCTCCCGGACCTTCAATATCCAGTGCAAGAACATCTCCGAGATGGTCGCCGTCAACCTGGTCCTGGAAGGCAACCCCCACGACGTGCAGACCAATGCCCTGGCGGTGAACGACCGCAGCGACCTGGCCATCATCCTCAAGAACAACGGCCGCATCGTGCCGCCCCTGCGCGAATTTGCCACCCCGAAACCGGAGAACCTCATCCCCCTCGACTTCAACCAGGTGGAGCAGAAGACCCAGTTCGACCTGGAGGCCTACCCCATCAAGGCGGAAAAACACATCGGGGCCGGCGAGTTCAAGAGCCAGGTGACGCTGAAGTTCGAATTCGAGTGATCCCCCACACCCGCCATACCGAAGGGGAAGCGATTTCCACCAGACGGGGCCGGCTTCAGTGCCCGGGCTCAGGCACCTCCGGTGGACAGAAAAGCGCTGTCCCCCCTACCGCCTCGCTGCCACGGGCTTACACCGGCAAAACACTGGCTGTAAGCCTCGTTCCGCTCCGATACGGGCCTTTTCTTGATTTTCGCTCCCCCCTCCAGAGCCCGAGAGCGCACCGGTAGCTTATCCGTCTCTCGATGCCCCGGAGCTCAACATGAAGGACCATTCCCCACTCCTGCGCGGCCTTGCCGTGCTCGTTCTCGCCATGCCCGGCTTTGCCTTCGGTGGGCAATGCAGCCCCGATGACGGCACGCACTCATTCGACTTTCTGTTCAACCAAACCTTTTATTCGCCGGAAGAGAACAGGCCACAGATGCTAATGCCCAACGCCCATACCTGGGACCTGGGCGGCCAATACAGAGGAGGTTGTAAATGCAACAAGCCGAATACCATCGTCCCCGAGATCTTCTACACCGCCAAGAGCGACCTTGCCAAAGGCTATACGGCAGCGGTCAATGGGGTGGATATGCAGTTCTTCAAGGTCAATCGCAATATCCAGGTGGCGGGCGAGGTGTGGATCGACGGTAGAAGGACCGAATTCGTCCCTATCCCTTTCACATCGGTCAGCAACATGGGGCCATCAGAGGACGGGCATCCTTTCCAGTGCAGGGCGAACGGGGAGGTCCGCGTCATCTTCGATACCGGCAAGAAAGGCCGCCTGCACCTGATGATCGACAAGCCCTTCATCGGCGAATCGGTCATTCCCAAGACCAAGCTGCTGGAGCTTCGGGGTACCGTCGAAAATACGAGTCCCACCGGCGCCACGCCGCTGGCCGACGTTTGGATGAGCGGCACCGTCACCGTCCCCCAAAGCTGCGAACTCGCTCCCGGCCAAGTCACCACCATCGACTTTGGCAACCTCAACCCCTGGGAGGTGGCCGAGCCGGGCGAGACGCCGCAACGCACGGTCTCCCGGACTTTCAATATCCAGTGCAAGAACATCTCCGAGATGGTTGCCGTCAACCTGGTCCTGGAAGGCAACCCCCACGACGTGCAGACCAATGCCCTGGCGGTGAACGACCGCAGCGACCTGGCGATCATCCTGAAGAACAACGGCCGCATCGTGCCGCCCCTGCGCGAATTCGCCACCCCGAAACCGGAGAACCTCGTCCCCCTCGACTTCAACCAGGTGGAGCAGAAGACCCAGTTCGACCTGGAGGCCTATCCGATCAAGGCGGAAAAGTACGTGGACCCCGGCGAATTCAAGAGCCAGGTGACGCTCAAGTTCGAATTCGAGTGAGCCCGACCCGAGCCCGTTGAGATGCCACGACGTTGGGGTAGCCATTATCCACGGATGCACGGCCAATTATTCCCTTGACGGAATAGTTCTCTAAAGGAATATTTAGCATGAAGTGGCGCATCGAGTTCTGTGATGATTTTGCCTCTGAATTCGAGGCCATGACGGAAGCAGTTCAGGATGAGCTGCTGGCACAGCTCAAGGTGTTGGAGCGCTTCGGCCCGGAGTTGGGTCGCCCTCATGTGGACACGCTCAATGGCTCGAAACATTTCAATATGAAAGAGCTGCGCTTCAAAGCTGATGATGGAGTTTGGCGCGTAGCCTTCGCGTTTGACCCGGACAGGAAGGCGATTCTGCTGATAGGTGGCGATAAGTCCGGCACTAGCGAAAAGCGGTTTTATAAGGTTTTGATCAAGAGCGCAGATGCTCGTTTTGACCGGCATTTGGCCTCTTTGAAGCAGGGGGAAGGCAATGGCTAAGTCACTCGACCAGGTTATGGAAGCTCTCCCGACTGCGCGCCGAAAAAAAATCGAGCAGCGCGGTCAGGAGCTTATTGAGGAACACATGACCCTCCAAGCACTGCGCAAGGAGCTGAACCTCACTCAAGAGGCAATGGCTGATCTTCTGGACATGAAGCAGGCCAATGTTTCCAAGGTGGAAAAGCGTTCTGACATGCTTATTTCTACGCTGCGCAATTACGTTGAGGCCATGGGCGGAACGCTGGAATTGGTGGCAAGGCTCCCCGGTCGTCCCCCCGTGAAACTGGAAGGTCTCCGCGACTTGAATGCGGATTGAGAGTACCTGCGCAATTGCTTGGATCAGGGGCCCAACCTACGGGCCATCGCGCATACGCAACCGTAGGGTGGATGACGCTCTTTTCATCCACCATCGGCGCCAAGGGAAACTCCGCCTGGTGGACAGAAGAGCGCTGTCCACCCCACAGGGAGCGCCGTCGCGTCGGGCTACGAGTTGCTGATCGGGGCTGCTTTGTTGTGGGGGCGAATTCATTCGCCCCCACAACAAAGCAGCCCCTACAGAAAATAAGCGGCCCCGCAGGGCCTAACTATGCAACGCGCTCTGCTTGCGCTCCCCGCGCGGGGAGTGGCCAAAGAAGCGGCTGTAGCACTTGGAGAAGTGCGCCGGGGAGGCGAAGCCGCAGGCCAGGGCGATGTCGCGGACCTGGGATTCGCTGCGCAACAGCAGGTCGCGGGCGCGGTTCAGGCGCAGCTCCAGGTAGTACTGGCTGGGGGTACGGTCCAGGTACTTGTGGAACAGCCGCTCCAGCTGGCGCACCGACACTTCGTTGAGCTGGGCCAGCTCTTCCAGTTCCAGCGGTTCTTCCAGGTTGGCTTCCATGATCGCGACGATCTGGCTCAGCTTCGGCTGGGCGTGGCCGAGTTTCTGCCGCAGGGGCACGCGCTGCTGTTCGCGGGCGCCACGCATACGGTCGCAGAGCAGCAGCTCGGCGGCGCGGGTGGCGATTTCCACACCGCCCGGTTCGCGGGCGATCAGCTGCAGGGTCATGTCCATGGACGCGGTGCCACCGGAGCAGGTGTAGCGGTCGCGGTCCAGCTCGAACAGCTGGTTGGAGATGACGATGCCGGGGAACTTGTCCTTCACCTGCTCGATGTCTTCCCAGTGCACGGTGCAGCGGTAGCCCTTGAGCAGTTCGGCGCTGGCCAGCAGGTGGCTGCCGGTGCAGATGCCGCCCAGCGCCACGTCGTGCTGGGACAGCTTGCGGACCCAGTTGAGCAGGCGGCGGTCATAGCGCAGCGGCATGGGGTTGGAGCCCACGACGAACAGGGCGTCGAGCGCGGGGGCGTCGTCGATGGAATGGTCGGGCACCACGCGCATGCCGTTGCTGGCCTGCACCGGCTCCAGGTCGGCGGCGATCAGCAGGGTGCGGAACAGGGTGCGCTTGGCGGCCAGGTTGGCCATGCGCAGTGTCTCGATCGCCGAGGCGAAGCCGATGGTGGTGAAGTTGGGGATCAGCAGGAAGCCGAAGGTCTTCACTCCGGCCGGCCGGGGTTGGCCAGATGTTTCGTCGACGGGCGGCGCCGCAAGGTTCGCAACAGCCATTGGGTTCTTCCTCCACTGCATCGACTGTCGTTTTTGGGAATAGGCGGGTGAGGCAGACGTCGAAATGCAGCTCTGTCTTCTTATTGTTTTCCGGCGCGGTCCAGACCCGGCGCCGGGGTCCAGCTTACACCCATTCCAGCGTCGGATCAGCGGCGTCGGCGGCCGCTAATCCGCATTCCCTGGCAGTTTCGGGCGGTATCCGGCCACCGACCGGGGGGACGCTGCCGGCAATCGGGAGGATTTACCCGGCCACCAAGGTCAGTTTGGGCATTTACACGTCGCAAACAGGCAAACGGGGTATCGGGCTAACTCGCACAATCGGCCGCAACAGGCAGGCACCGACCGTATTCCAGCGGCAGGCGCCAAGCCCCCAAAACAACAGACACGACAGCGGGTTGTCGCAGGAGATCATCGATGTTCAGCAAGCAAGACCAGATCCAGGGTTATGACGACGAACTGTTCAGCGCCATTCAGGAAGAAGAGCGTCGCCAGGAAGACCACATCGAGCTGATCGCCTCGGAAAACTACACCAGCAAGCGTGTGATGGAAGCCCAGGGCAGCGGCCTGACCAACAAGTACGCCGAAGGCTACCCGGGCAAGCGCTACTACGGTGGTTGCGAGCACGTGGACAAGGTCGAGCAACTGGCCATCGACCGCGCCAAGCAACTGTTCGGTGCCGATTACGCCAACGTCCAGCCGCACTCCGGCTCCCAGGCCAACAGCGCCGTCTACCTGGCCTTGCTGCAGGCCGGTGACACCATCCTCGGCATGAGCCTGGCCCACGGCGGCCACCTGACCCACGGCGCCAAGGTGTCCTCCTCCGGCAAGCTGTACAACGCCGTGCAGTACGGCCTGGATACCGCCACCGGCCTGATCGACTACGACGAAGTCGAGCGCCTGGCCGTGGAGCACAAGCCGAAGATGATCGTCGCCGGCTTCTCCGCTTACTCCAAGACCCTGGACTTCCCGCGCTTCCGCGCCATCGCCGACAAGGTGGGTGCGCTGCTGTTCGTCGACATGGCCCACGTTGCTGGCCTGGTAGCCGCCGGTCTGTACCCGAATCCGCTGCCCTACGCCGACGTGGTCACCACCACCACCCACAAGACCCTGCGCGGTCCCCGTGGCGGCCTGATCCTGGCCAAGGCCAACGAAGAGATCGAGAAGAAGCTGAACTCCGCCGTGTTCCCCGGCGCCCAAGGCGGCCCGCTGATGCACGTGATCGCCGCCAAGGCCGTGTGCTTCAAGGAAGCGCTGGAGCCCGGCTTCAAGGAGTACCAGGCGCAAGTGATCAAGAACGCCCAGGCCATGGCCAAGGTGTTCATCGACCGTGGCTACGACGTGGTCTCCGGCGGTACCGACAACCACCTGTTCCTGGTCAGCCTGATCAAGCAGGGCAAGACCGGTAAAGAGGCGGATGCCGCCCTCGGCCGCGCCGGCATCACCGTGAACAAGAACGCCGTACCGAACGACCCGCAGTCGCCCTTCGTGACCTCTGGCGTGCGCATTGGCACCCCGGCCATCACCAGCCGCGGCTTCAAGGAATCGCAGTCCAGCGAACTGGCTGGCTGGATCTGCGACATTCTCGACCACCTCGGCGATGCCGACGTCGAAGCCCAGGTGGCCAAGCAGGTCGCTGGCCTCTGCGCCGACTTCCCCGTCTACCGCTGATCCAGGAGTCCGACCATGCAACGTTATTCCGGCTTCGGTCTGTTCAAGCACTCCCTGAGCAACCACGAGAACTGGCAACGCATGTGGCGCAATCCGACGCCGAAGCCGGTCTATGACGTGGTCATCGTCGGCGGTGGCGGTCACGGCCTGGCCACCGCCTACTACCTGGCCAAGGAATTCGGCGTGAAGAACGTCGCGGTGGTGGAGAAGGGCTGGCTGGGCGGCGGCAACACCGCGCGCAACACCACCATTGTCCGCTCCAACTACCTGTGGGACGAGGCGGCGCAGCTGTACGAGCATGCGATGAAACTGTGGGAAGGCCTGTCCCAGGACCTGAACTACAACGTGATGTTCTCCCAGCGTGGCGTCTACAACCTCTGCCACACCCTGCAGGACATGCGTGACTCGGCCCGCCGGGTCAACGCCAACCGCCTGAACGGCGTCGACGGTGAACTGCTGGATGCCAAGCAGGTGGCCGAGGAGATCCCCTTCCTCGACTGCAGCAAGAACACCCGTTACCCGATCATGGGCTCCACCGTGCAGCGCCGTGGCGGCGTGGCCCGCCACGATGCCGTGGCCTGGGGTTACGCCCGCGCCGCTGACGCCCTGGGCGTGGACCTGCTGCAGAACACCGAAGTGATCGGCTTCCGCAAGCAGGATGGCGCGGTCATCGGTGTCGAAACCAACCGCGGCTTCATCGGCGCCAAGCGCGTTGGCGTGGTCACCGCTGGCAACTCCGGCCACATGGCCAAGCTCGCGGGCTTCCGCCTGCCGCTGGAATCCCACCCGCTGCAGGCGCTGGTTTCCGAGCCGATCAAGCCGATCATCCACAGCGTGATCATGTCCAACGCCGTGCACGGCTATATCAGCCAGTCGGACAAGGGCGACCTTGTCATCGGCGCCGGTATCGACGGCTACAACGGCTACGGCCAGCGCGGCTCCTACGGGACCATCGAACACACCCTGCAGGCCATTGTGGAGATGTTCCCGATCCTCTCCCGCGTGCGCATGAACCGTCAGTGGGGCGGCATCGTGGATACCACCCCGGACGCCTGCCCGATCATCTCCAAGACCCCGGTGAAGAACATGTTCTTCAACTGCGGCTGGGGCACCGGCGGCTTCAAGGCCACCCCGGGTTCGGGCCACGTGTTCGCGGCCAGCCTGGCGCGCGGCGAGATGCACCCGCTGGCCAAGCCTTTCTCCATCGACCGTTTCCACACTGGCGCACTGATCGACGAGCACGGCGCCGCTGCCGTGGCTCACTAAGGAGACCCGCCATGCTGCACATTTTCTGCCCCTACTGTGGCGAGCTGCGCTCCGAAGAGGAATTCCACGCCAAGGGCCAGGCGCACATCCCGCGCCCGCTGGACCCCAATGCCTGCACCGACGAGGAGTGGGGCGACTACATCTTCTTCCGCGACAACCCGCGCGGCATCCACCACGAGCTGTGGGTGCACTCCGCCGGCTGCCGCAAGTACTTCAATGCCACGCGCCACACCATCAGCTACGAGATCCTCGAAACCTACAAGATCGGTGAGAAGCCCACTGTCACCGAGGCCAACGTCGGCGAGAAGAAAGCCGCGACCGCAGGAGTAACGGCATGAGCCAGGTCAACCGTCTTCCCAAAGGCGGCCGCGTCGATCGCAGCCAGCCCCTGACCTTCACCTTCAACGGCCAGAACTATCAGGGTTTTGCCGGTGACACCCTGGCCGCCGCCCTGCTGGCCAACGGCGTCGACATCGTCGGCCGCAGCTTCAAGTATTCCCGTCCGCGCGGCATCGTCGCTGCCGGCGCGGAAGAGCCCAACGCCGTACTGCAGATCGGTTCCACCGAGAACGCCCAGGTGCCCAACGTGCGCGCTACCCAACAGGCCCTCTACGCCGGGCTGGTAGCGGCAAGCACCAACGGCTGGCCGAGCGTGAACAACGATGTCATGGGCATCCTCGGCAAGGTCGGCGGCGGCATGATGCCGCCCGGGTTCTACTACAAGACCTTCATGTATCCGCAGAACCTGTGGCTGACCTACGAGAAGTACATCCGCAAGGCCGCCGGCCTCGGTCGTTCGCCGCTCGAAGTCGATCCGGACATCTACGACCACCTGAACCAGCACTGTGACGTGCTGGTGGTTGGCGCTGGCCCGGCGGGCCTCGCCGCCGCACTGGCCGCCGGCCGCAGTGGTGCCCGCGTGATCCTGGCCGACGAGCAGGAAGAGTTCGGCGGCAGCCTGCTGGACACCCGCGAGACGCTGGACGGCAAGCCTGCTTCCGAGTGGGCGGCCAAAGCCATCGCCGAACTGGAGAAGATGCCGGAAGTGACCCTGCTGCCGCGCGCCACGGTGAACGGCTACCACGACCACAACTTCCTCACCATTCACCAGCGCCTGACCGACCATCTGGGTGAAGTCGCCCCCCGTGGCCAGGCCCGCCACCGCGTCCACCGCGTCCGTGCCAAGCGCGTGGTGCTGGCCGCCGGCGCCCACGAGCGTCCGCTGGTGTATTCGAACAACGACGTGCCGGGCAACATGCTCGCCGGCGCCGTCTCCACCTATGTGAACCGCTACGGCGTGGCCCCGGGCCGCCAGCTGGTGCTGTCCACCAACAACGACTACGCCTACCGCGTGGTGCTGGACTGGCTCGACGCCGGCCAGCAGGTGGTGGCCGTCGCCGATGCCCGCAGCAACCCGCGCGGCACCTGGGTGGAAGAAGCCCGTGCCCGTGGCGTGCGCATCCTCACCGGCAGCGCCGTGGTCGAAGCCCGTGGCAGCAAGCGGGTCAGCGGTGCGCGGATCTGCGCCATCGACCTGAAGAGCCACAAGGTCACCAGCCCCGGCGAAGTGGTGGACTGCGACCTGATCGTCAGCTCCGGCGGCTACAGCCCGGTGGTGCACCTGGCGTCGCACCTGGGCGGCAAGCCGATCTGGCGCGAGGACATCCTTGCCTTCGTTCCCGGTGAAGGTTTCCAGAAGCGTATCTGTGCCGGTGCCGTGAATGGCGTGTTCGGCCTGGGCGACGCCCTGGCCGACGGTTTCGAGGCGGGCGCCAAGGCCGCCGCCGAGGCCGGCTTCAAGATGGTCGAAGGCACCCTGCCGAAGACCGAGAAGCGCAAGGAAGAAGCTGCCGTGGCCCTGTTCCAGGTGCCCCACGACAAGTCCACCTCCCGCGCGCCGAAGCAGTTCGTCGACCTGCAGAACGACGTGACTTCCGCCGGTATCGAGCTGGCCACCCGCGAGGGCTTCGAGTCGGTCGAGCACGTCAAGCGCTACACCGCGCTGGGCTTCGGTACCGACCAGGGCAAGCTGGGCAACATCAACGGCCTGGCCATCGCCGCGCGTTCGATGGGCATCAGCATCACGGAAATGGGCACCACCATGTTCCGCCCGAACTACACCCCGGTGACCTTCGGCGCCGTGGCCGGCCGTCACTGCGGCCACCTGTTCGAGCCCAAGCGTTACACCGCCATGCATAGCTGGCACCTGGCGCAGGGCGCGGAGTTCGAGGACGTCGGCCAGTGGAAGCGCCCGTGGTACTTCCCCAAGCGCGGCGAAGACATGCATGCCGCCGTGGCTCGCGAATGCAAGGCCGTGCGTGACAGCGTGGGCATCCTCGACGCCTCCACCCTGGGCAAGATCGACATCCAGGGCCCGGACGCGCGCGAGTTCCTCAACCGTGTCTACACCAACGCCTGGACCAAGCTGGACGTGGGCAAGGCCCGCTACGGCCTGATGTGCAAGGAAGACGGCATGGTCTTCGACGACGGCGTGACCGCCTGCGTCGGCGAGAACCACTTCATCATGACCACCACCACCGGCGGTGCCGCCCGGGTGATGGAATGGCTGGAGATCTACCACCAGACCGAATGGCCGGAACTGAAGGTGTACTTCACCTCGGTCACCGACCACTGGGCGACCATGACCCTGTCCGGCCCCAACAGCCGCAAGCTGCTGGCCGAGGTCACCGACATCGACCTGGACAAGGACGCCTTCCCCTTCATGACCTGGAAGGAAGGCCTGGTGGGCGGCGTGCCGGCACGTGTGTTCCGCATCTCCTTCACCGGTGAGCTGAGCTACGAAGTGAACGTGCAAGCCGACTACGCCCTGGGCGTGTGGGAGAAGGTCGTCGAGGCCGGCAAGAAGTACAACCTGACCCCCTACGGCACCGAAACCATGCACGTGCTGCGGGCCGAGAAGGGCTTCATCATCGTTGGCCAGGACACCGACGGCTCGGTGACCCCGGACGACCTGAACATGGGCTGGTGCGTCGGCCGCAACAAGGCTTTCTCGTGGATCGGCTGGCGCGGCATGAACCGCGAGGACTGCCAGCGCGAAGACCGCAAGCAACTGGTGGGCCTGAAACCCATCGACCCGAACAAGGTGCTGCCGGAAGGCGCCCAGCTGGTGTTCGATCCGAAGCAGTCCATCCCGATGAAGATGGTCGGCCACGTCACCTCCAGCTACATGAGCTCGACAATGGGCTATTCCTTCGCCATGGCCGTGGTCAAGGGCGGCCTGAAACGCATGGGTGAGCGCGTGTTTGCACCGCTGGCCGATGGCAGCGTGATCGAAGCCGAAATCTGCAGCTCCGTGTTCTATGACCCGAAAGGGGATCGCCAGAATGTCTAACGTGAACGTCTACAAACAGCGCCCCGAAAAAGCCCAGGCCCAATCGCCGCTGTTCCACGCCGGCCTCGACGAGCTGGCGCGCAAGGGCAAGAGCAGCGCAGGCGTGGTCCTGCGCGAGAAGAAACTCCTCGGCCACCTGGTGATCCGTGGCGACGCCAAGGACCCGGCCTTCGCCGGCGGCGTGCACAGCGCCCTGGGCCTGGAGCTGCCGGTGGCCCTGACCCTGGTGGCCAACGGCGACACCTCGCTGCAGTGGCTCGGCCCGGACGAGTGGCTGCTGGTGGTACCCAGCGGCACCGAGTTCGAGGTGGAGCAGCGCCTGCGCAAGGCGCTGGACGGCCAGTTCATCTCCGTGGTCAACGTCAGCGGCGGCCAGACTCTCGTCGAACTGACCGGGCCGAAGGTCCGCGAGGTGCTGATGAAGTCCACCTCCTACGACGTGCACCCGAGCAACTTCCCGGTGGGCAAGGCGGTGGGCACCAACTTCGCCAAGTCCCAACTGGTGATCCGCCATACCGGCGAGGACACCTGGGAACTGCTGGTACGCCGCAGCTTCGCCGACTACATCTGGCTGTGGCTGCAGGATGCCAGCGCGGAGTACGGGCTGGCGGTAAAAGCCTGATCGGCGCGGGGCTCCCGTAGGTTGGCGCCGAGCGCAGCGAGGCCCAACGACCGAAGCCCCTGGAGGACCTCAGGGAGCGCTGCGCGCTCCTTGTTGGGCTTCGCAAGCTCAGCGCCAACCTACCTGGCGCACCCGAGGAGATAGAGATGAGCCGCACCCCCGATACCTGGATTCTCACCGCCCAATGCCCGAGCGTGCTCGGTACGGTGGACGCGGTGACGCGCTTTCTCTTCGAGCAGCGCTGCTACGTCACCGAGCACCATTCGTTCGATGACCGGCTGTCCTCGCGCTTCTTCATCCGTGTCGAGTTCCGCCAGCCGGACGACTTCGACGAGCAGGCCTTCCGCAGTGGCCTCGCCGAACGCCTGTCGCCCTTCGACATGCAGGTGGAACTGACGCCGCCGGGCTACCGCGCCAAGGTGGTGCTGATGGTCTCCAAGGCCGACCACTGCCTGAACGACCTGCTCTACCGCCAGCGTATCGGCCAGCTGGAAATGGACGTGGTGGCGGTGGTTTCCAACCACCCGGACCTGGAGCCGCTGGCCCGCTGGCACGGGATTCCGTATCACCATTTCCCCCTCGACCCCAACGACAAGCCGGCGCAGGAGCGCCGCGTGCTCAAGGTGATCGAGGAAACCGGCGCCGAACTGGTGGTGCTCGCCCGTTACATGCAGGTGCTCTCGCCGGAGCTGTGCAAGAAGCTCGACGGCTGGGCGATCAACATCCACCACTCGCTGCTGCCCGGCTTCAAGGGGGCCAAACCCTACCACCAGGCCTACCAGAAGGGCGTCAAGCTGGTGGGAGCCACGGCGCATTACATCAACAACGACCTGGACGAAGGCCCGATCATCGCCCAGGGCGTCGAATCGGTGGACCACGCCCACTACCCCGAAGACCTGATCGCCAAGGGCCGCGACATCGAGTGCCTGACCCTGGCCAAGGCCGTCGGCTACCACATCGAACGGCGCGTGTTCCTCAACGCCAACCGCACGGTGGTGCTCAACGCCTGAACCCTAATTTCACGGAACCCGCCCTGCCAGGTTTCACCTGCGGGTTCCGGCAACAGATGCAAGCTCCAGTGCAAGGCCGCGTGGCCGTGGGTCACGCCTTTGTGTTCACAACAACAACGGAGAATTACGCATGTCTGGTAATCGTGGTGTCGTTTATCTCGGTGCGGGCAAGGTCGAAGTCCAAAAGATCGACTACCCGAAGATGCAGGACCCTCGCGGCAAGAAGATCGAGCACGGGGTGATCCTGAAGGTGGTCTCCACCAACATCTGCGGCTCGGACCAACACATGGTGCGTGGCCGTACCACCGCTCAGGTCGGCCTGGTGCTCGGCCACGAGATCACTGGCGAAGTGATCGAGAAAGGCCGTGACGTGGAAAACCTGCAGATCGGCGACCTGGTCTCGGTGCCGTTCAACGTTGCCTGCGGCCGTTGCCGCTCCTGCAAGGAAATGCACACCGGCGTGTGCCTGACCGTCAACCCGGCCCGCGCCGGCGGCGCCTACGGCTACGTCGACATGGGCGACTGGACCGGCGGCCAGGCCGAGTACGTGCTCGTCCCTTACGCCGACTTCAACCTGCTGAAACTGCCGGATCGCGACAAGGCCATGGAGAAGATCCGTGACCTGACCTGCCTCTCCGACATCCTGCCCACCGGCTACCACGGTGCAGTCACCGCCGGCGTTGGTCCGGGCAGCACCGTGTACGTTGCCGGCGCCGGTCCGGTTGGCCTGGCCGCCGCCGCCTCCGCCCGCCTGCTGGGCGCTGCCGTGGTCATCGTTGGTGACCTCAACCCCGCCCGCCTGGCCCACGCCAAGGCGCAAGGCTTCGAGATCGCCGACCTGTCGCTGGACACCCCGCTGCACGAGCAGATCGCCGCGCTGCTGGGCGAGCCGGAAGTGGATTGCGCGGTGGATGCGGTGGGCTTCGAAGCTCGCGGCCACGGCCATGAAGGGGCCAAGCACGAGGCTCCGGCCACCGTGCTGAACTCGCTCATGCAGGTCACCCGCGTGGCCGGCAAGATCGGTATCCCCGGTCTCTACGTCACCGAAGACCCGGGCGCAACCGATGCTGCCGCGAAGATCGGCAGCCTGAGCATCCGCTTCGGCCTCGGCTGGGCGAAATCCCACAGCTTCCACACTGGCCAGACCCCGGTGATGAAGTACAACCGCGCACTGATGCAAGCGATCATGTGGGACCGCATCAACATCGCCGAAGTGGTGGGCGTGCAGGTCATCAGCCTGGACGACGCGCCGCGCGGTTACGGCGAGTTCGATGCCGGCGTGCCGAAGAAATTCGTCATCGACCCGCACAAGACCTTCAGCGCCGCCTGATCCGCTGTCTTACCCCGACGCCGTGGGTGTGACAGCCGCGGCGTCCGTCCCTCAAGGGGCCCTTCGGGGCCCCTTTTTTTTGGTTCATCGCGCTTTCCCGGGGAAGGCGGCCTTGATTTTCAGGAAGAAGTAGACCGAGTCCCGAAAGCCATAGGCCATGCGCTTGATCACCTTGATGCGGTTGTTCACGCCCTCCAG
>NZ_JBHZGN010000045.1:0-22316 GCF_049334135.1 Metapseudomonas cellulosilytica
CTTCGACCAGTGGGGCGTGGAGCTGGGCAAGGAGCTGGGCAAGGCCGTCTACTCGCGGCTGACCGGCCAGGACGAGGCCCCGGCGGAAGACGGCTCGACCCAGGGCCTGATCGACTTCTTCCGCGCGGGGCATCGCGGCTGAGGTTTCCCGGTGACATCGGCAGCACGTTCCGTGAACAATACCGCCATGCAGAACGGCGAGCCCGGATCGGAATCTCGCTGCCGATTTCCCTTTGTCGAGATGGTCATGCCTACGAATTCCGAATCCTTCTCCGGTTGCCAGTGCGGGCGCGAGATCCAACCATGAGCGGCGCCACGGTCGAGCTGCTGGAGACCGGCCCGGAGCAGGCCGAACTGATCCGCAACCTGTACCAGTTCTATGCCTACGAGTCCTCGGACTGGGAGCAGGAAGACGTGGAGGTGGACGGCCGCTTCTACATCCATGAAGAGCATCTGGCGCGCTATTGGCGTGAGCCGCAGTGGAGCGCCAACCTGATCCTGGTCGACGGCTTCATCGCCGGCTTCCTGCTGATCGAGCGCAGCGAGCTGCCGGGGCTCGATGCCCTGGAGCTGGCGGACCTGTTCATCCTGAAGAAGTACCGCCGCCTGGGCATCGGCCGCACCCTGGCCACCCAGGTGCTGACGAGCGGGGAGGGGGCCTGGCTGGTGCGTTTCTACCAGCAGGATGAAACGGCCCTGGCGTTCTGGCGCGCGGTGCTGGATGAACTGCCGCGCCCGGTGCAGGCCATCGAACCGGATGACGACCCGCAGTTGCTGAGCTTCCTGGTGACGCCAGCGATCCATTGAACCCGCGCGGGATTGCTCCCGCGCGGCTCTTCAGCCGCGCCTCGCGGACCCTGCCTGGATGGGGGTGGTCGGACGGGGTTGCCTGCGGCGCCGCATCAGCCAGTACGCCGCGGGAATGACGAACAGCGACAGCAGCGGTGCGGTGACCATGCCGCCGACCATGGGGACGGCGATCCGGCTCATCACCTCGCTGCCGGTTCCGCCTGCCCAGAGGATCGGGAGCAGGCCGGCGATGATCACGGCGACGGTCATCGCCTTGGGGCGCACGCGTTGCACGGCCCCTTCGCGGATGGCCTCCAGCAGGTCGGCATTGCCGTGCCGTTCGGACTCCTCCCGTGCTGACCAGGCATTCTTCAGGTAGAGCAGCATGATGACCCCGAACTCGGCGGCCACGCCCGCCAGGGCGATGAAGCCGACGCCGGTCGCGACCGAGAGATTGAAGCCCATCAGGTAGAGGAACCAGACCCCGCCGGTCAGGGCGAACGGCAGGGTCGCCATGATCAGCAGCGCCTCGTCGAAGCGCCCGAAGGTGAGATAGAGCAGCACGAAGATGATCGCCAGGGTGGCGGGGACGACCAGCTTCAAGCGCGCATTGGCGCGTTCCAGGAACTCGAATTGCCCGGAGTAGCCGAGGCTCATCCCGGGCGCGAGTTTCACCGAACCGTCGATGGTCTGGCGCAGGTCCCTGACCACCGAGGCGAGGTCCCGTCCGCGCACGTCGATGTAGACCCAGCCGGACGGGCGCGCGTTCTCGCTCCTGAGCATTGGCGGCCCGTCGACTATGCGGATCGAGGCCACTGTCCCGAGGGTGATCTGGCCACCCTGGCGGGTGTAGATGGGCAACTGCCGCAGCGCCTCGACCGAATCCCGCCACTCGCGCGGATAGCGCACGCTGATCGGATAGCGGGCGAGGCCTTCGACGGTCTCGCCGACGTTCGCACCGCCGATGGCGCTGGCCACTATGGCTTGCACGTCGGCGATGTT
Organism: Metapseudomonas cellulosilytica; assembly: GCF_049334135.1. Taxonomy (NCBI): domain Bacteria; kingdom Pseudomonadati; phylum Pseudomonadota; class Gammaproteobacteria; order Pseudomonadales; family Pseudomonadaceae; genus Metapseudomonas; species Metapseudomonas cellulosilytica. Next base: position 1,792 of record NZ_JBHZGN010000045.1, read on the forward strand.
CATTCCATAGCGCGCGGCCGCCTGACGATCGATGTCGACGTCGATGTAGCGCCCGCCGGTGAGGCGTTCGGCCAGGGCGGAGGTCACGCCGGGCACTGTCCTGGCGGCCCGCTCGATGGCCTGGGTCACCTGATCGATTTCATGCAGGCTGGTTCCGGCGACCTTCACCCCGATGGGGCTCTTGATGCCGGTCGCCAGCATGTCGATCCGATTGCGTATCGGCGGAATCCAGATATTGGTCAAACCCGGGACCTTGACCACGCGGTCCAGCTCCTCCACCAGCTTTTCGCTGGTCATTCCCGGGCGCCATTGATCCCTGGGCTTGAAGCGTATCGTCGTCTCGAACATCTCCAGCGGCGCGGGGTCGGTGGCCGACTCGGCGCGTCCGGCCTTGCCGAAGGCACTGGCCACTTCCGGGACGGTCCTGATCAGGCGGTCGGTCCGTTGCAGGAGTTCCGAGGCTTTCTGCGCGGAGAGGCCGGGGAGGGCGGAGGGCATGTAGAGCAGGTCGCCCTCGTCCAGCGGCGGGAGAAATTCGCCGCCCAGGCGCGACACGGGCCAGAGCGTGGTGAGGAACGCCAGCAAGGCCACGGCCAGGGTGGCTTTCGGGAAGCGCAGGACGACATCCAGCGCGGGCCGGTACAGACGGATCAGAGCGCGGTTGAGCGGATTGCTCCGCTCGGGGGGCAGCCGCCCCCGGATCCAATAGCCCATCAACACGGGAACCAGGGTGACCGCCAGGCCGGCGGCGGCGGCCATCGCGTAGGTCTTGGTGAAGGCGAGGGGGCCGAACAGGCGTCCCTCCTGTGCCTCCAGGGTGAAGACCGGAATGAACGACAGGGTGATGATCATCAGGCTGAAGAACAGCGCGGGCCCGACTTCGACCGCGGCATCGGTCATGACGCGCCAGCGCTTTTCGCCGTCCAGGCTCTCGCCGGGATGACTGGCGTGCCAGGCCTCGACGCGCTTGTGGGCGTTCTCGATCATCACCACCGCCGCGTCGACCATGGCGCCTATCGCGATGGCGATTCCGCCGAGGGACATGATGTTGGCGTTGATGCCCTGGGCGCGCATGACGGCGAAAGCGATCAGCACCCCCACCGGCAACGAGACGATGGCCACCATGGAGGAACGCAGGTGCCAGAGGAACGCGGCGCACACCAGCGCGACGACGATGAACTCCTCGATCAGCTTCTGGCTGAGGTTGCGCACGGCCCGCTCGATCAACTGGCTGCGGTCATAGGTGGTGACGATTTCCACGCCATCGGGAAGGCTCCTGCGCAGCTCATCGAGCTTGGCCTTCACCGCCCCGATGGTGTCGCGGGCATTCTTGCCGCTGCGCAGCACCACCACGCCGCCGACGGCTTCACCTTCGCCATCCAGCTCGGCAATGCCCCGGCGCATCTCCGGGCCGAGCTGGAGGGTCGCCACGTCACCCAGGGTGACGGGCACGCCTCCGGGCGCCAGTTTCAAGGGCACGGCGCGGAAGTCGGCCAGGGTTTTCAGGTAGCCGGAAGCCCGCACCATGAACTCCGCTTCACCCAGTTCCAGCACCGCGCCGCCGGTTTCCTGGTTGGCCTTGCCGATGGCCTCGACCACCTCTGCCTGGGTAATGCCCAGGCTGGCCAGGCGGATCGGGTCGAGCTGGACCTGGTATTGCCGCACCATGCCGCCCAGGGTGGCGACCTCGGCGACGTTGGGCAGGGTCTTCAGCTCGAACTTGAGGAACCAGTCCTGCAAGGCCCGCAGCTGGGCCAGGTCATGGTTGCCGCTGCGGTCCACCAGGGCGTACTGGAAGATCCAGCCGACACCGGTGGCATCCGGCCCCAGAGCCGGTTTGGCGGCAGTCGGCAGGCGGCCTTGTACCTGGTTCAGATACTCCAGTACCCGCGATCGGGCCCAGTAGAGGTCGGTACCGTCCTCGAACAGCACATAGACGAAGCTGTCGCCGAAGAAGGAAAAGCCCCGGACCGTTTTCGCCCCGGGCACGGACAGCATGGTGGTCGCCAGCGGGTAGGTGACCTGGTTCTCGACGATCTGCGGCGCCTGGCCCGGATAGCTGGTGCGAATGATCACCTGGACATCGGACAGGTCGGGCAGGGCGTCTATCGGTGTGCCGCGCAGCGACCAGATGCCCCAGGCCACTGCGAACAGCGTGGCCAGCAACACCAGGAAGCGATTGGCGACCGACCAGCGGATCAGTTTCTCGATCATGGCGCGGACTCCAGTTTCTGCAGCTGCTCGATCAGCAGGCCGGACTCGCTCTCGCGGACTTTCACGCGGATGCGGTCACCGGCCTTGAGTCCTTCGGCCAGCTCGGGCCTGGCCAGCGGAAAGGTCATGGTCATTCCCGGCATGCCCAGGGTCTTGAAGGGGCCGTGGGAGATCGTCAGCTGGCTTTCGCCGATGTCGAGAACGGTGGCTTGCGCCTCATGCAGGGCCGGTTGCGCCGGTTCCGCTCGCGCCTCGTCCAGCGTCCTGGCCTCGATGCCCCGCAGGCTCGCCTCCGAGTCGATCAGGAACTGCCCGGATGCCACCACACGCTGGCCGGCCTGCAGCCCTGCGAGCACTGCCGTCTGGCCATCGCTTTCCTGCCCCAGCTGCACTTCCACGGGTCGGAAACCGCCGTTTTCCTCGGCCAGCATCACCAGCGCGCGTTTGCCAGTGCGGATGACCGCCTCGCTGGGCAAAAGCAGCGCATCGCCGAGGCCTTGCTGGTTCAGGCGAACTTCGGCCGTCATGCCGGGCCTCATGCGGCCTGCGCCGTTGTCCAGTTCGATGCGAACGCGCAGGGTCCGGCTTTGCGGATCGGCCTCGGGCAGCAGGGCGGACAGCACGCCCTGGATCACCTCGCCGGGGAGTGCCGGAAGCCGCGCTTCGACCCGCTGGCCAAGCTTCAGTGAGCCGGCCTGGGCTTCCGGAATCGCCACTTCCAGCCAGACACGCCCGATGCCGTTGATCCTGGCCAGCGTCTGTCCGGCGGACAGCGCCATGCCCGGACGCACGTCCAGTTCACGAATCACCCCACCGATGGGGCTGGTCAGGGTCATGACCTGTGCGGTTTTGCCGCGCCGCTCGACGCGTTCGATCAGCGTCCCTGGCATGCCGAGCAATTGCAGGCGTTGCCGGGCCGCAGCCACCAGCGCCGGGTCGCCCGAGCGGCGCAGCGCGAGGAACTCCTCCTGCGCCGCCGCCCATTCGGGGATCAGCAGGTCGGCCAGGGGCGCGCCGGCGGCCACCCGGTCACCGGGTGCCAGTGCGTAGGTGCGCTCGACGAAACCGCTCGCGCGCGCCTGGACCAGCGCCACGTCCCTTGCGTCGAAGGCCAGGGAACCGGTTGCCTGGATATTGTGCTGCAGTTTCCCCCGGGTGACCGTGGCCAGCCGCACGCCGAGGTTCTGCCGGATGTCCGGCTCGATGCGGACCGCGCCCGCTTCAGCCAGGTCCTCCGCGTACCTGGGCACCAGCTGCATGTCCATGAAAGGCGACTTGCCGGGGCGGTCGAACTTCTGCTGCGGGAACATCGGGTCGTACCAGTAGAGCGGCTGGCGCCCACCTGCGGACGCTTCGGGCGCATCGAGGGCAACCGTCGACGAAGGCTTCTGGATCGCGAACCAATAGCCCGCTGCCGCGCCGGCCAGCAGGGTCACGGCCATCAACAGCGGGGTCTTCAATGGCACACGGCTCATGGGCGGCCCTCCCCGTAGGTGAAGTACAGACGCGCCGCGGCCAGGGCCTGCAGGCCTTGCAGGTCGATCTCATCGAGCCTGGCCTGGACCAGCTCGCGACGGGCCGCGATGACACTGGCCAGTTCGGTGTTGCCGGCCCGGTAGCCCGCCAGTGACAGGCGCACCTTTTCCTCGGCCAGGGGCACCTGGGTCGCGCGGCTGCGGTTCAGTGCCCGGCCCAGGCGCTGGTAGTCCGCCAAGTCGGTTTCCAGCTGCTGCGCATGCTCGCGCAGCAGCGCTTCCCGTTCAGCTTCCAATTGATTGACCTGGGCCCGTCGCGCCGCGATCTTCGGGTCCTGGCGGGAGCCGGCGAAAACCGGCAGATCGAAGCTCAATTGCACCGTCATCATGTCGCCGAACTCGCGCCCCCGGCGTTGGTAATCCACTTCCCAGCTCCAATCGGCCTTCTTCTCCGCTTCGGCCTCGCGCACCTGGGCTTCGGCTTCCCGCGTCATCGGCTCATAGGCCGCCAGTTCCGGGTGACGGTGCAGCGCATGCAGGTAGCGTGCTTCATCGACGGGCCACTGCGGAAAGTCCCCGGCAAGGGGCAGGGCGGCATCCTCGCCGATCCAGCGCTTGAGGGCCGCGCGCGCCTGGGTCACCTGAAGTGCCAGCTCGTCCTGCTGCCCCTCCAGACGCGCCGCTTCCTGCCTGGGCTCCACGGCGTCCTGCGGCAGGCCGCGCCCGCCTGCCAGGCGCGCCCGAACGGCCTCGGCCAGCAGGCGATTCTCGTGGAAGAAGTCGTCGAACCGGGCGAGTTTGCGTTGTCCGGTGTAGGCCGCGATCCAGGCCAGGGCGACCTCCCGACGGACCCTGAGCCGTTCCGCCTCGGCTTCGGCGGCGGCGCGATCGATCGAGGCCCGGGCGGTTTCCACACGCGCCTTGCGCTTGTCCCGATTCGGCACTTCCTGCATCAGGCCGACCATCTGCATGGTCATGAAGTCACGATCCAGGCTCCAGCGGTCTTCCCCCTCGATGGGGACGTTCTGCAGGCCCAGGGCGAGTTTGGGGTCCGGCAGCTCACCGGCAGGCACGGCGGCATTTTTCGCCGCATCCAGCTTCGCGGTCTGGCCTGACAGGGAGGGGGCGTTGCGTTCCGCCAACTGCAACGCCTCGTCCAGCGTTAGCGATGCCCCCTGGCTGGGCAGGGCTGGCGTCATCATTGCCAGGGCGGCGACCAGCAGCCATCCGGAGCAAGGACTCAAGGAAGTCATCCGAGGATTCCTCTGAAAATATCGGCGCATGAGCGCGAACCCGCCGGCAATCGCTAGGAAGGCTGGCGGGCGTTCAGGTCGGAGGAGGAATCAGGCGGTGGGAGGTCGCCAGAGATCGGCAGGTGCGCGCCGGGGAGCCGCTTCGGGATGAGCGTCGGCCAGCACCGGCCCGATCAGGGAGACGGGCGGCTTGAGGACGGCAACCTGGAGCAGGCTGGCGGTCTTGCATTCCTGGCCGCTCTTGCAGGCCTTGGTGCCGTGATCGCCCGGCTTGCTCATGTCATGGCAGCAATCCTGATCCATGCCTGCCATGTGCTCCAGGCCAGCGGCCTGCATCGGGCAGGGATCGGTTGGCGCTTCGATGCCCGCCATCCCGGTGAGGGGAAGCGTCAGGCTGAGCAGAAAGACGAGCAGAAGACGAAGGCGCCGTTTCATGGGGCGAAGTCTAGTTCGTCGCCAGTGGGCGGAGCAATCGCCCGCGCAGGGCTTTTGCGTCGGGAAGTCCTCACATCTGCGGCGGCCAGTTGTGGGTTTCCGCCTGGCAGTGCTGGCACCAGGCGTAGAGCGCGTCGTAGATCACCAGCCCCTGTTCGAGCATCTGCTGGTCGTCGGCGAAGTTGTGCGACAACCCCAGGGAGATCGCGTAGAGACCTGCCGATTGGGGCGTGAGGTCGAGGCGTGAGGTGTCGGCGCCACGCACTATCGCCGCCAGGCGCTGCAGGGCGGGTTCGTCCAGGGCGTATTTCTTCAGGAATGCATCGAAGCTGCACAACTCGCCGTCATGGCTGAGTTCGACGCCGGGAATGTCGTAGGGCGCCGCATCCTGCTCGGCCGCCACGCGCAGCACGTCGGCCGCCGGCACGTAGAGAAACTCCGGCGCCGAATCGATAAAGCGTGCGATGAGCCAGGGGCAGGCGATACGGTCGATCTTCGGGCGTTCGCGCGTAACCCATTTCATGCTGCACCTCCTGCCTGGATCTACAGGCCTTGGGTGGGCCGGCCGGCGTCACGCCAGCCGGCGAAACCGTCGATCAGGTAACGCGCATCCAGCCCCATGGCTTCGAGGGTGGCGGCGATGCCCTGGCTGATCTCGTGGCCGTGGGCGCAATAGAGCACCACGGGCCTGTCCCGCGGCACCGAGTCCTTCCAGGTGAACAGCGAATCCGGGTCCAGCCAGCGGGCGCCGTGAATCTCAGCTGCGTCGGCCGTGCGCACGGCGACGCGGCGCACGTCCAGCAGGGTGAAGGTGCACCCCGCCGCTTGCCATTCCGCCAATTCGCAAACCGTGATCCGGCTCATCGATCACCTCCCGGCCCCACAGGGCTTCTCTCAGCTTCGCAGCAGGTGCACCGCCAGCCCGGCCAGGGCGCAGGCCAGCAGCACCTGGATGACGCCGCGCTTGAAGCGGAACAGGGCCACGGCCGCGGCGAGGGCGATCAGCGCCGAGGGCCAGTCGAACTGGCCGTCGAAGCCTTGCGGCCAGAGCACGTGGTAGCCGAAGAACAGCGCCAGGTTGAGGATGACGCCCACCACGGCGGCGGTGATGCCGGTCAGCGGGGCGGTGAACTTCAGCTCGTTATGGGTGGATTCCACCAGCGGCCCGCCGGCGAGGATGAAGAGGAAGGACGGCAGGAAAGTGAACCAGGTGACCAGGGTGGCGGCCACGGCACCGGCGAGGAAGGCCTGCTCGGCGCCGAACATCGGGTTCAGGTAGGCGCCGACGAAGCCGACGAAGGCCACCACCATGATCAGCGGGCCGGGCGTGGTCTCGCCCAGGGCCAGGCCATCGATCATTTGCGTCGGGGTCAGCCAGCCGTAGTAACCCACGGCGCCCTGGTAGACGTAGGGCAGCACCGCGTAGGCCCCGCCGAAGGTGAGCAGGGCGGCCTTGGTGAAGAACCAGCCCATTTGCGTCAGGGTGCCGTGCCAGCCGAACAGAGCGGTCAGCAGGCCCATGGGCAGCAACCAGAGCAGGGCGCCCACCACGACCAGGCGCAGCAGGTGTGGCCAGCGGAAGCGCGCATGCTCCGGTGGCGGCGTATCGTCGTCGATCAGCGCCGGGCCGTAGCTGGCCCTGGCGGCGCCGTGGCCACCGCCGAGGGCGAACTTGTCGGGCGCCAGGCGTCCGCCGACGTAGCCGATCAGCCCCGCACCCAGCACGATCAGCGGGAAGGGCAGGTTGAGGGCGAAGATGGCGACGAAGGACGCGGCGGCAATGCCCCACAGCCAGTTGTTCTTCAGGGCCCTTGAACCGATGCGGTGGGCAGCCTGGACGACAATGGCGGTCACTGCCGGCTTGATGCCGTAGAACAGCCCGGCCACCACCGGCACATCGCCCAAGGCGATGTAGACCCAGGAGAGGGCGATCAGGATGAAGAGCGAGGGCAGCACGAACAGGGCCCCGGCGATGACGCCGCCCCAGCTCCGGTGCATCAGCCAGCCGATGTAAGTGGCCAGTTGCTGGGCTTCGGGGCCGGGCAGCAGCATGCAGTAGTTCAGGGCATGGAGGAATCGCCGCTCGCTGATCCAGCGCCGCCGTTCCACCAGTTCCTGGTGCATGATCGCGATCTGCCCGGCCGGACCGCCAAAGCTGATGAAACCGAGTTTGAGCCAGAACAGGAAAGCCTGGAGCAGGCCAATGGGGCTGGTTCCGGGCTGCGACTCTGCGGGGGCCGGCATCGCTTTTTCACTCATCGCTTTTCTCTTCATTGGCAAAGGCGGTCAGCAGGCCATCGAAGATGGCGCTGGCCGCGCTCAGCAGTTGATCGTCATCGGTGATGCTTTCCCGCAGCCCTGCCAGCACCCGCTCGATGCCGGCCGCTTCCGCCGGCTGGACGCCGCCGACGTCGAGGTAGTGCACCAGGGCGGCCATTCTGGCCAGGGCGGGCGCATCCAGCTGGAAGCTGGCCTGCAGGGTCTCGAAGGTGACGCGATTCCCCACGTGGCTGAAGGTGGCTCCGTCGAAATCGAAACCCAGGGCGTCGGCCGGGCAGGCGTGGGGCGAGTCCAGCCAGAGGAAGCGGGCGTCCGGATCGATGAAACGGCGGATCAGCCACGCACTGGCCAGGCGGTCGACCCAGGGGCGCTTGCGGGTGGCCCAGAGGCGGCCCTGGTAGTCCCGGCGTTGGAGCGCCGCGAGGGGCTCGTCATGGCTGCTCGGCTCGTCCGCCGAGAGGGCTCGGCTGACGGCGGTCTCCAGTTCCTGCAGGGCCGTATCCGTCTGCTGTCGAGTCTGGCCGGGGAAGAAATCGATGCCGGCGAGTTGGGCGAAACTCTTGCGCAGCTTGCGAATCTGCCGGGTGGAGGCCAGGGCATTCTCCGGGGTCAGCTGGCTGCGGCAGGCGTCGATCTCGGCGCGCAGTGCCGCGTACTCCTCATTGCGGTCGAACAGTGGGATGAAGCGTTCGCCCAGTGGGTCCTGGACGGGCAGCAGGTAGGCGGTGCCATTGATCGAGAGAATCTCCCGTTCGATGGCGCTAAGGGCGTCGCGGCAACTCGGGTTGTCGGGGAGCATATGGACGCCGTCTCGCAGCACCGCCGCGCCACAGGCCTTCAAGGCCCGCCACGCCCGCATGCGCTCGGTGGCATTGGCGGTCGGCAGGCCAATGACCAGGATCAGCCAAAGGTTCATGTAACGTTACCAACACTATTTGTATGTCCTATTACAATAGTGCCGGTATGGCCTGCGGAAAAGCCCCCGCCTTCGAACGAATGGTTATGAGCTTGTTCCCTGAATACTGGAGGGCATCAGGACGGGGCTGGGGCAGGGCGCTGAAGGGAAATTGGCCGGCATGGGGATGCCGGCCCGGGGAGAGGGGGCTGCGCGCGAGCGCAGTGGAGGGGCCGGCGAGGGAGCACCTCGCCGGCGTGGCACGGGGATCAGCGCTGTTGCTTGCCCTGTTTGCGGGCGTGGAAGACGAAACCGATGCTGTTCATCAGCAGCTGCGCCGCCAGGATCGAGGTCATGCCGGTGGGGTCGTAGGCGGGCGCCACTTCCACCAGGTCCATGCCGACGATGCGGCCCTGGCTACGGTTGGCCAGGCCCTGGATGATCTCCAGCACCTCGTAGTATTGGAAACCGCCGTGGCTGGGGGTGCCGGTGCCGGGGGCGATGGAGGGGTCGAAACCATCGATGTCGATGGTGATGTAGTAGGACTCGCACTCGGGGATCAGGTCCAGCACACCGTCACGGCCCAGGCGGCGCACGTCGCGTACCGAAAGGATGTTCGAGCCGGCTTCGCGGGCGGCGTTGTAGTCGCTGCGGTTGGAAGAGGACACGTTGCGGATGCCCATCTGGGTCATGCCGACGATGTGATCCATCTCCGAGGCACGGCGCAGCGGGTTGCCATGGCCGAAACGCACGCCGTGGCGTTCGTCGACGAAGTCCAGGTGGGCGTCGAAGTGGATGATATGGATCGGCCCGCGGCCTTCGAAAGCCTTGATCACCGGTGCATGCACCGAGTGGTCGCCGCCCAGCACCACCGGCATGGCGCCGGCATCCAGCAGCTTGCGCACGGCGAACTCGATGTTGGCGTTGCTGGTGTTCATATCGGTATGAACGATGTCGGCGTCACCCACGTCGACGATGCGCACATCCTCCTGCTGGAGGTACATCACATCATCCTCGAAGTCGTAGGCACCGCTGTGGCCGAAGGAGAACAGGGTGGATGCCTCGCGGATGCCGCGCGGTCCGAAGCGCGCGCCGGAGCGCCACTGGGTGCCCATGTCGTTGGGCGCGCCAAGCACCGCCACGTCTGCATCCAGCTTCTCCCAGTCAAGGCAGACGGGGGACTTGGCGAAAGTGCAATGGCCCACGAAGGGCAGGTTCAAGCGGCCGTTTTCATAGCTGTTGCTGGACATTTTCAGGCGTCTCCACTCTTTTCTTGTTGGGCGACGGACAAGGTGTTCGTACCTCGACCATGGCCGCATCATGGGCTTTACGCGCAGCTGGAAAAATGACGATGATTCGATGCGCAAATCGTCAAAACCGATGTAAACACCAGCATCGAGGTGCGGGATGATCCAGTTGCACGATGTCGACCTGAAGCTGCTGAGGGTCTTCAACACCATCGTCAAATGCGGCGGGTTTTCGGCCGCCCAGGCCACGCTCAACGTCGCCCAGTCCACCATCAGCGAGCAGATGACCCACCTGGAGACGCGTCTAGGGGTCAAGCTCTGCGAGCGTGGGCGCAGTGGCTTCCGTCTCACCGAGCAGGGCCAGGCGATCCATCAGGCCGCCCAGCGCCTGCTCGGCGCGGTGGAGGAATTCTGCGTCGACGCCGACGTGCTCAAGCGTCAGATCAGCGGCACCCTCAACCTGGGGATGATCGACACCACCATCACCGATCCGGCCTGCCCGCTGAGGCAGACCACCCAGCGCTTCGTCCAGCGCGGGCACCAGGTGCACCTGCACGTCTACATCGGTACGCCGGCGGAGCTGGAGGAGCGCGTGCTGGACGGTCGCCTGCACCTGGCGGTGGGGCATTTCCCGCTCCGCGTGCCGGGGCTCTCATACTCGCCGCTGTACCAGGAAAGCCATGGCTTCTACTGCGGCCGTAACCATCCGTTGTTCGGTGCCAGCGAGCCCAAGGTCGACCTGCTGGAGCGCATCGCCGCCAACCGCGTGGTTGCCCGTGGCTACCTGCAGCAACGCGACCTCCAGGCCCTGGGTGTGGAGGTCGCCGCCGCCACGGTGGACAACGTCGAGGCCCAGGCCATGCTGATCCTCTCCGGGGCCTACGCCGGCTTCCTGCCCGATCACTATGCGCGCCAATGGGTGGACTCGGGCGAGTTGGAGCACCTGGGGGCGGGGCGCCTGCAGCTGCTTTCGGCCTTCGAGACCATCACCCGTCGCGGCGCGGCGTCTCCGCTGATCCTGCGCGCATTCCTCGACGAACTCATGCACTGCAGCCGCGCGATGGCCGTGCAGAACTAGCGGCCCGGATGGTTCGATCGCGTTCCAGCGTACCGAATTCGCTACAGGTGGCCGGACGGCCGGAGCCAGGGCGTCTGCTGGCTCCCGCGCAGCCTGGATAGGCGGATATTCCGGAACGATTCCATTCCTCCCGATAGGGTGCTGCGGCTGCGCAGCAGGCGCAGCCGGGCCTTTGCGCCCCTGGCATGGCCCTTGCTCATGCCCCTGTGCCCGGCCTGGCAAGCGAGTGGCTTGCCGGGCGACGGGCCTTGAGCCAGACAAGGAGGAACCATGGAAAAAGCACGCGCTCAGGCGGGCATCCGCCCCCGCATCGAGAGTCTTTCGTCCTAGCCGCCAGAAGTTTTGCGCTTGAACGGTGAACCCATAAAAACAACATCACTTGCAGGGTCCAGGAACAATGAATCATTCGACTTCCGGTCACCATCCCGACAATCAGGATCATGAGCTCCAACGCAATCTTTCCAACCGCCACATCCAACTGATCGCCATCGGCGGTGCCATCGGCACCGGACTGTTCATGGGGTCCGGCAAGACCATCAGCCTGGCTGGTCCTTCGATCATCTTCGTCTACATGATCATCGGCTTCATGCTGTTCTTCGTCATGCGGGCCATGGGCGAGCTGCTGTTATCCAACCTGCGCTACAAGTCCTTCATCGATTTCGCGGCCGATCTGCTCGGGCCCTGGGCCGGCTTCTTCACCGGATGGACCTACTGGTTCTGCTGGATCGTCACCGGCATCGCCGACGTGATCGCCATTTCCGCCTACACCCAGTTCTGGTTCCCGGACGTGCCGCAATGGCTACCGGCAATCGGCTGCGTCGGCCTGTTGCTCTCGCTCAACCTGATCACCGTGAAGATGTTCGGTGAGGTGGAGTTCTGGTTCGCCATGATCAAGATCGTCGCCATCTGCGCCCTGGTCTGTACCGGGCTCTACATGGTGGTGGCGGCCTATCAGTCGCCGGCCGGCAGTGTCGCCTCCCTCGCCAACCTGTGGAATGACGGCGGCATGTTCCCCCATGGGGCCATGGGCTTCTTCGCCGGCTTCCAGATCGCCATCTTCGCCTTCGCCGGGATCGAGCTGGTGGGCACGACGGCTGCGGAAACCCGCAACCCGGAGCGAAACCTGCCCCGGGCCATCAACTCCATTCCGCTGCGCATCCTCGTGTTCTACGTCTTCGCGCTGGTGGCCATCATGGCGGTTACGCCGTGGCGTGACGTCGTGGCCAACAAGAGCCCCTTCGTCGAACTGTTCGTGCTGGCCGGTCTGCCTGCAGCCGCGGGGATCATCAACTTCGTCGTGCTCACGTCCGCGGCCTCCTCGGCCAACAGCGGCGTGTTCTCCACCAGCCGCATGCTTTACGGCCTCGCGCTGGATGGCGATGCGCCCGCCAGGTTCAAGACGCTCTCCAGTCGCGCCGTGCCGTCCAGCGGGTTGATCTTCTCCTGCACCTGCCTGCTGTCCGGTGCCCTGGTGATCTACCTGGTGCCGAACCTGATGGATGCCTTCACCCTGATCACCACCGTCTCGGCCATTCTGTTCATGTGCGTCTGGTCGATGATCCTGCTGTCCTATCTGGCGTACCGGCAGAAGTGCGCTGACCTGCATCGCGCGTCGCGCTACAAGATGCCCGGTGGCGTCGCCATGACCTGGGTATGCCTGAGCTTCTTCGCCTTCATGGTCGCCTTGCTGGCGCTGGAAGCCGATACCCGCCAGGCGCTGTATTTCGTGCCAGCCTGGTTCCTCGTGCTGGGCCTGTCCTACCGATCCATTCGCCGTAGCAAGTCGGAGGTCGCGCGACTGTCCCTCGACGCTGAGTGATAACGGCAGCGCTGCAACCCAGGGGGGCGGCACCGGACGTGCCGTCCCTCGAGCCGTTTCTTGACGGAAGGTGGCCAAAGCAGGCTCTACTAGGCGAACTGACGCCCGGCCTGGCCGAGGCGCTTCCGCTTTCCACCAGGGCGCCGATGTCTCGGCGCCCATGCCATAAGGACACGCAGGACCCGGCATGCGAATCCACGTCACCTTCATCGACCGCGTTGGCATCACCCAGGAGGTCCTGGCATTGCTGGGGGCGCGCAACCTGAACCTGGACGCGGTGGAGATGAGCCCGCCCAACGTCTACATCGACGCGCCGACGCTGCGCCGCGAGGTGCTCGACGAGTTGCAGGACGCCCTGTTGCGTGTGGAGGGCGTGCAGGCCGTGGAGCTGGTGGACCTGCTGCCGGGCCAGCACAGGCGCCTTCAGCTGGATGCGCTGCTGGCGGCCGTGGGCGACCCGGTGCTGGCGGTTGACCCGCGCGGCCATGTGCTGCTGGCCAACCCCGCACTGATCAGCCTGTGCGGCCGCGATCCGACCGGCGAAACGTTGTCGCAGCTGTTCCCCGAGGCAGACCTGGGGCAGACGCTGATCGACAAGGGCTTCCGCCTGCCGATGTGCGAGGTGAGCTTCCAGGGCCAGGCCCTGTTGCTGGACGCCGCGCCCATCAGCGGCGGCCCGGACGGCGGACGCCTGCTTTCCGGCGGCCTGCTGACGCTCTATCCGCCGAGTCGCATCGGCGAGCGCCTGGCCTCCCTGCACCACGACCATGCCGAAGGGCTGGACGCGCTGATCGGCCTGTCGCCGGCCCTGGGTCAGCTCAAGGCGCGCCTGCAGAAGGTCGCCAGCCTGGATGCGCCACTGCTGATCCAGGGCGAGACCGGTACCGGCAAGGAACTGGTGGCGCGTGCCTGCCACGCCCTGAGCGCGCGGCGCGATGCGCCTTTCCTGGCGCTTAACTGCGCCGCCTTGCCGGAGAGCCTGGCCGAGAGCGAGCTGTTCGGCTATTCGGCGGGGGCCTTCACCGGTGCCCAGCGCGGCGGCAAGCCCGGACTGCTGGAGCTGGCCGACAGCGGGACGGTGTTTCTCGACGAGGTCGGCGAGATGTCGCCCTACCTGCAGGCCAAGCTGTTGCGGTTCCTCAGTGACGGCTGCTTCCGCCGAATCGGCGGCGACCGTGAGGTGCATGTGGACGTGCGGGTGCTCTGTGCCACCCACCGCAACCTGGAGCGCATGGTGGGGGAGGGCAGCTTCCGCGAGGACCTCTACTATCGCCTCAACGTGCTCAACCTGATGGTGCCGCCGCTGCGCGAGCGCGGCCAGGACATCCTCCTGCTCGCCGAACATTTCCTGCGCCAGGCCTGCACGCAGATCCAGCGTCCGCCCTGCCGGCTGGCGCCGGCCATCCATCCGTTGCTGCTGGGCAATCGCTGGTCCGGCAACGTACGCCAGTTGCAGAACGTGATCTTCCGCGCCGCCGCCATCTGCGAGAGCGACCTCATCGACTGCGGTGACCTGGAGCTGGCGGGCACGGCGCTCGGCAGCCACCAGGGCGAGGCCGCGCCCGTCACCAGCCTGGAAGATGCCGTGCAGGCCTTCGAGAAAGATCTGCTGCAGCGCCTCTACGCCGAATTCCCCTCCACCCGCCAACTGGCCGCCCGCCTCAACACCTCGCACACCGCCATCGGCCAGCGACTGAGAAAGTACGGGATATCCCGTTGAGGCCGGAGGCGGAGCTGCGTTTCCTGTAGGGGCGAATTCATTTGCACGTGGGACACCAGGTCCTGAGGACGTGGCCATGAGTCACCGGCTTTGCCTGTGGCGGTTCAAATGCCCGGGCTAGCAGGATGAAGCCGATCCGGTAGGGTGCGCCGTGCGCACCGGCGGTTTGACGGGGCGCCGAAGCCGCTCCCGGAATCGGTGCGCACAGCGCACCCAACGGTCCCACAATGAGTGACGGGTGCCATGCCCGGTACCTCGGTTCGATAACGTTCCACCGGATCGATTTCGCTCCATTTCCACCAAGGCCCCGGCTTCCGGGACCTTGCCCCGTCCCGGAAGATGAAATGCCCTGATGAGGCTGGAGCGATATCGTTCCGAATTCACGCCGAAAATGGCTCGTTAAATTCGTAATATATTGATTTATAACGAATTTATTATCTTGGCATTCCCCTTGCTCTTGTTCAGTCAGCCGAGCCCGTCTTGCTCGGAACCAACCTGACAACAAGAGGAAGATCCATGAGCACGCTGCGTTTTACTCCCGAGCATGAATGGCTGCGCGTTGAAGCCACCGGTGAAGTGACTGTCGGCATCACCAGCTTTGCCCAGGAGGCACTGGGCGATGTGGTGTTCGTCCAGCTGCCGGATGCCGGTCGCTACGACGAAGGGCAGGAAGTCGCGGTGCTGGAATCGGTGAAGGCCGCCAGCAACATCACCATGCCCCTGACCGGCGAAGTGCTCGAGGTGAACCAGGCCCTGGCCGACAACCCCGAACTGGTCAACGAGGCGCCCATGGACGATGGCTGGTTCTTCCGCATCCGCCCGGACAACCCCGAAGCCCTCGGCAGCCTGATGGACCAGGCCGCCTACGATCGTTTCCTCGCCGACAACGCCTGAGCCGGGTATCGCCATGACCAGAGCACATCTCCCCCTGAACACGGACAACGAGTTCATCGCGCGCCATATCGGCCCGCGCGAGGCGGACATCAGCGCCATGCTGGCGCTGATCGGCCATGACTCGCTGGACGCAATGATCGCCAGCGTCATTCCCGGCAGCATCAAGGGCACCAGTGTGCTCGACCTGCCGGCCGGCCAGGGCGAGGCCGAAGCCCTCGCCGCGATCAAGGCCATCGCCGCCAGGAACCAGCTGTTCAAGAGCCATATCGGCCAGGGCTACTACCCCTGCCACACGCCGACGCCCATCCTGCGCAACCTGCTGGAAAACCCGGCCTGGTACACCGCCTACACCCCTTACCAGCCGGAAATCTCCCAGGGCCGCCTGGAAGCCCTGCTGAACTTCCAGACCCTGGTCAGCGACCTCACCGGGATGGAGATCGCCAACGCTTCCCTGCTGGACGAAGCCACCGCCGCTGCCGAAGCCATGACCTTCTGCAAGCGCCTGGCGAAGAACAAGGGCAGCAATGCCTTCTTCGCCTCGCAGCACTGCCATCCGCAGACCCTCGACGTGCTGGTCACCCGTGCCGAGCCGCTGGGCATCGAGGTGGTGATCGGCGACGAGCGTGAAATCACCGACGCCAGCGCCTACTTCGGCGCCCTGCTGCAGTACCCGGCCGCCAATGGCGACATCTTCGACTACCGCGCGCTGGTGGAGCGCTTCCACGCCGCCGGCGCCCTGGTGGCGGTGGCCGCCGACCTGCTGGCGCTGACCCTGCTGACCCCGCCCGGCGAGTTCGGCGCCGACGTCGCCCTGGGCAGCGCCCAGCGCTTCGGCGTGCCGCTGGGCTTCGGCGGCCCGCACGCGGCCTACTTCGCCACCCGCGACGCCTTCAAGCGCGACATGCCCGGCCGCCTGGTCGGGATGTCCATCGACCGTCACGGCAAGCCGGCCCTGCGCCTGGCCATGCAGACCCGCGAGCAGCACATCCGCCGCGAGAAGGCCACCAGCAACATCTGCACCGCCCAGGTGCTGCTGGCCAACATCGCCAGCATGTACGCCGTCTACCACGGTCCGCAGGGGCTGACCCGCATCGCCAAGCGCGTGCACCGTCTCGCCGCCATCCTCGCCCAGGGTCTGCAGCAACTCGGCCACAAGGTGGAGCAGTACCACTTCTTCGACACCCTGAGCGTGATGGCCGCCAAGCCGGTGGAGGAGGTGCATGCCGCCGCCCATGCTGCGCGCATCAACCTGCGGGTTGTGGATGAGGTACGCATTGGCCTGTCCCTGGACGAGACCTGCGACCGCGCCAGCGTCGAGGCACTTTGGTCGGTGTTCGCCAGCCAGGGCCAGGCGCTGCCGGACTTCGCCGACCTGGAGTCGCGCACCGGCGATTGCCTGCCCCTGGATCTGCTGCGTGAGTCCGCGTTCCTGCAGCACGAAGTGTTCAATCGCTATCACTCGGAAACCGAGCTGATGCGCTACCTGCGCAAGCTGGCCGACAAGGACCTGGCGCTGGACCGCAGCATGATCCCGCTGGGCTCCTGCACCATGAAGCTGAACGCCGCCAGCGAGATGATCCCGATCACCTGGCCGGAGTTCGGTGCGCTGCACCCCTTCGCCCCGGCCGAGCAGTCCCAGGGTTACCTGGAGCTGACCACCGAGCTGGAGGCCATGCTCTGTAAGGCCACCGGCTATGACGCCGTGTCCCTGCAGCCCAACGCCGGCTCCCAGGGCGAGTACGCCGGCCTGCTGGCCATCCGCGCCTACCATGCCAGCCGTGGGGAAGGGGAGCGGGATGTCTGCCTGATCCCGCAATCGGCCCACGGCACCAACCCGGCCACCGCCCAGATGGCCGGCATGCGCGTGGTGGTGACCGCCTGCGACGCCCGTGGCAACGTGGACATCGCCGACCTCAAGGCCAAGGCCGAGGAGCACCAGGACCGCCTCGCCGCACTGATGATCACCTACCCGTCGACCCACGGCGTGTTCGAGGAAGGCATCCGCGAGATTTGCGAGATCATCCACGCCAACGGCGGCCAGGTGTACATCGATGGCGCCAACATGAACGCCATGGTCGGCCTCTGCGCCCCGGGCCAGTTCGGCGGCGACGTGTCCCACCTGAACCTGCACAAGACCTTCTGCATCCCCCACGGCGGTGGCGGCCCGGGCGTCGGCCCGATCGGCGTTAAATCCCATCTGGCGCCGTTCCTGCCGGGGCATGGCCAGATGGAACGCAAGGAAGGCGCCGTGAGCGCCGCGCCCTTCGGCAGCGCCAGCATCCTGCCCATCACCTGGATGTACATCCGCATGATGGGCGGTGAGGGCCTCAAGCGTGCCTCGCAGCTGGCCATCCTCAGCGCCAACTACATCGCCCGCCGCCTGGAGGAGCACTACCCGGTGCTCTACACCGGCGAGAACGGCCTGGTGGCCCACGAGTGCATCCTCGACCTGCGTCCGCTCAAGGACAGCAGCGGCATCAGCGTCGACGACGTCGCCAAGCGCCTGATCGACTACGGCTTCCACGCGCCGACCATGTCCTTCCCGGTGGCCGGCACCCTGATGGTGGAGCCCACCGAGAGTGAGTCGAAGGAAGAGCTGGATCGCTTCTGCGAGGCCATGATCCGCATCCGCGAGGAAATCCGCGCGGTGGAGAACGGCGAGCTGGACAAGGACGACAACCCGCTGAAGAACGCCCCGCACACCGCGCAAGAGCTGGTCGGCGACTGGACCCACCGCTATAGCCGCGAGTTGGCGGTCTATCCGCTGCCTTCGCTGGAAGAGGCCAAGTACTGGCCGCCGGTGGGCCGCGTGGACAACGTCTACGGCGACCGCAACCTGGTCTGCGCCTGCCCGTCCATCGAGGCCTACCAGGACGCCTGACCTGAGTTCCTGTAGGAGCGAATTCATTCGCGATCGAGCTTCCTGGGGCTGCTGTGCAGCCCTTCGCGAATGAATTCGCTCCTACAAGGGAATGGCCATTCCATAACGAACAAGAAGGAAACCGACCATGTTCCACAAGAGCCTGACCCTCTCCGATTTCGACCCCGCCCTGTTCGACGCCATGCGCCGCGAGGCCCAGCGCCAGGAAGACCATATCGAGCTGATCGCCTCGGAGAACTACACCAGCCCGCAGGTCATGCAGGCCCAGGGCAGCGAACTGACCAACAAGTACGCCGAGGGTTATCCGGGCAAGCGCTACTACGGCGGCTGCGAGTACGTGGATGTGGTGGAGCAGCTGGCCATCGACCGCGCCAAGCAGCTGTTCGGCGCCGACTACGCCAACGTCCAGCCGCACTCCGGCTCCCAGGCCAACAGCGCCGTCTACCTGGCCCTGCTGCAGGCCGGCGACACTATTCTCGGCATGAGCCTGGCCCACGGCGGCCACCTGACCCACGGCGCCAAGGTGTCCTCCTCCGGCAAGCTGTACAACGCGGTGCAGTACGGCATCGATGGCAACGGCCTGATCGACTACGACGAAGTCGAGCGCCTGGCCGTGGAGCACAAGCCGAAGATGATCGTCGCCGGCTTCTCCGCCTACTCCAAGACCCTGGACTTCCCGCGCTTCCGCGCCATCGCCGACAAGGTGGGTGCGCTGCTGTTCGTCGACATGGCCCACGTCGCCGGCCTGGTGGCCGCCGGCCTGTACCCGAACCCGCTGCCCTACGCCGACGTGGTGACCACCACCACCCACAAGACCCTGCGCGGTCCCCGTGGCGGCCTGATCCTGGCCAGGTCCAACGCAGAGATCGAGAAGAAGCTGAACTCCGCGGTATTCCCCGGCGCCCAGGGCGGCCCGCTGATGCACGTGATTGCCGCCAAGGCGGTGTGCTTCAAGGAAGCGCTGGACCCCGGCTTCAAGGAGTACCAGGCCCAGGTGATCAAGAACGCCCAGGCCATGGCCAAGGTGTTCATCGACCGTGGCTACGACGTGGTCTCTGGCGGCACCGACAACCACCTGTTCCTGGTCAGCCTGATCAAGCAGGGCATCACCGGCAAGGATGCCGACGCCGCCCTCGGCCGCGCCGGCATCACCGTGAACAAGAACGCCGTGCCCAACGACCCGCAGTCGCCTTTCGTCACCTCCGGCCTGCGCATCGGCACCCCGGCCGTGACCACCCGCGGCTTCGAGGTGACCGAGTGCCGTGCCCTGGCCGGCTGGATCTGCGACATCCTCGACCATCTCGGCGATGCCGACGTCGAGGCGCAGGTGGCCAAGCAGGTGGCGGCGCTCTGCGCGAGCTTCCCGGTGTATCCGGCCTGATCGCCATACGGGACCTTTCTGGAGTCGAGATATGTCGCTCAGCGTTTTCGATCTGTTCAAGGTGGGAATCGGCCCTTCCAGCTCCCACACCGTGGGCCCGATGCGCGCCGCCGCGCGCTTCGTCCTCGGGTTGAAGGCGGACGGGCTGCTGGGCCGGGTGGCGAGCGTGCGGGCGGAGCTGTACGGCTCCCTTGGCGCCACCGGCAAGGGCCATGGCAGCGACAAGGCCGTGCTGCTGGGTTTGGAAGGGGAGTACCCGGACCTGGTGGATACCGGCACGGTGGAGGCGCGCCTGGCCGGCATCCGCAGCGGTGGGACGCTCAACCTGCTGGGGGAGAAACCCATCCGTTTCGTGGAGAAGGAGCACCTGGCGATGATTCGCAAGCCGCTTCCCTACCACCCCAACGGCATGATCTTCCGCGCCTTCGACGACGCCGGCATCCAGGTCCGTTCGCGCGAGTACTACTCGGTGGGTGGTGGCTTCGTGGTGGACGAGTCGGCGGCGGGCACGGACCGCATTGTCGAAGATCGCACGCCGCTGCCTTATCCCTTCCGTACCGCGAAGGAGCTGCTGGAGCAGTGCACCCGTCATGGCCTGTCCGTCAGCCAGCTGATGGCGGCGAACGAAACCGCCTGGCGTCCGGCGCAGCAAACGCAACGTGGCCTGCAGCACATCTGGCAGGTGATGCAGGACTGCGTAAGGACGGGCTGCCGCAAGGAAGGCATCATGCCCGGCGGGCTGAAGGTCAAGCGCCGCGCCGCCGCGCTCTATCGCCAGCTCAGCGAACAGCCGGAAGCCAACCTCAGGGACAGCCTCAGCGTGCTCGACTGGGTCAACCTCTACGCGCTGGCGGTGAACGAGGAGAACGCCACCGGCGGCCGCGTGGTCACCGCGCCCACCAACGGCGCGGCCGGCATCGTCCCGGCGGTGCTGCACTACTACAGCCGCTTCG
>NZ_JBHZGN010000046.1:0-15653 GCF_049334135.1 Metapseudomonas cellulosilytica
CGGAAGGCGTAGAGATGGTAATGCCGGGCGACAACATCAAGATGGTTGTCACCCTGATCGCCCCGATCGCCATGGAAGACGGCCTGCGCTTCGCGATCCGCGAAGGCGGCCGTACCGTTGGTGCCGGTGTTGTAGCCAAGATCATCGAATAAAGACTTGATCTTGGTGTTTCGGGCCGGCATAATGGTCGGCCTGACTTTGTTACAGGCCAGTAGCTCAATTGGCAGAGCGGCGGTCTCCAAAACCGCAGGTTGGGGGTTCGATTCCCTCCTGGCCTGCCAGATTCCAAGAAAGTGAATCTGGCATTTCTCTCACAGGATCCTAGCTGATGAATGCCAAGGCTGAAGCCAAAGAAACACGCTTCGACGTTCTGAAGTGGGTCGTCGTGGTGGTTCTTGTTGCTGTTGGTGTGGTCGGCAATCAGTATTTCTCCGCTGCGCCGATCCTGTACCGTGTCCTTGTGCTCCTCGCTCTTGCTGCTATCGCTGCTGTTGTGGCGTTGCAGACTGCCAAGGGTCAGGCTTTCTTCGTTCTCGCCAAGGAAGCTCGCGCGGAAATTCGCAAGGTTGTTTGGCCGACTCGTCAGGAAACCACCCAGACCACTCTTATTGTTGTGGCTGTTGTGCTGGTGATGGCGCTGCTGTTGTGGGGGCTCGATACCCTGCTCGGCTGGCTTGTTTCGTTGATTGTTGGTTAATAGGTGCGCCGTGGCTAAGCGTTGGTACGTTGTGCATGCCTACTCGGGTTACGAGAAGCATGTCATGCGCTCGCTGATCGAGCGCGTCAAGCTGGCCGGCATGGAAGATCAGTTCGGCGAGATTCTGGTTCCCACCGAGGAAGTGGTGGAGATGCGCAATGGCCAGAAGCGCAAGAGCGAACGCAAGTTCTTCCCTGGCTATGTGCTGGTTCAGATGGAGATGAACGAGGCGACTTGGCACTTGATCAAGGATACGCCGCGTGTCATGGGCTTTATCGGTGGTACTGCCGATAAGCCGGCGCCCATCACTGAGAAGGAAGCTGAAGCTATCCTGCGTCGCGTTGCTGACAGCGGTGATAAGCCCAAGCCGAAGACGCTGTTTGAGCCGGGTGAGACCGTTCGTGTCATCGATGGTCCGTTCGCTGATTTCAACGGTGTCGTCGAAGAGGTCAACTACGAGAAGAGCCGGATCCAAGTGGCCGTGCTCATCTTTGGCCGCTCTACCCCGGTAGAGCTGGAGTTCAGTCAGGTCGAGAAGGCTTAACTGACAATGGCATCCCAACCCCGCAGCCCTAGGTTGCGGGGTTTTGTCGTCACTGGGATAAACGCGAAAGCAATCGGGGAGCCTTCGGGCGCTAGAACCCGTAACTGGAGTTTTACATGGCTAAGAAGATTCAAGCTTATATCAAGCTGCAAGTGAAGGCCGGTCAGGCCAACCCGTCGCCGCCGGTCGGCCCTGCACTGGGTCAGCACGGCGTGAACATCATGGAATTCTGCAAGGCGTTCAACGCCAAGACCCAGGGCCTCGAGCCGGGTCTGCCGACTCCCGTGATCATCACCGTATACAGCGACCGCAGCTTCACTTTCGAGACCAAGAGCACCCCGGCTTCCGTACTGCTGAAGAAAGCAGCCGGTATCGCCAGCGGCTCCCCGCGTCCGAACACCCAGAAAGTAGGCACCGTTACCCGTGCTCAGCTGGAAGAGATCGCAAAAGCCAAGAAGGCTGATCTGACTGCAGCTGACCTGGATGCGGCCGTGCGTAGCATCGCCGGCTCCGCTCGTAGCATGGGCCTGAACGTGGAGGGTGTGTAATGGCTAAGCTGACCAAGCGCCAAAAGGCAATCGCCGAGAAAGTAGAAGCTGGCAAGCAATACGGCTTCGAAGATGCCGCCAAGCTGCTGGCTGAACTGGCTACCTCCAAGTTCAAGGAATCCGTAGACGTCGCCATCAACCTGGGCGTCGATCCGCGTAAATCCGACCAGGTCGTTCGTGGTGCCACCGTTCTGCCGAACGGCACCGGCAAGAGCGTCCGCGTTGCCGTTTTCACCCAGGGTCCCGCTGCTGAAGCCGCTCTGGCTGCCGGCGCCGAGAAAGTGGGTATGGACGAGCTGGCTGCCGAAATGAAAGCCGGCGACCTGAACTACGACGTGGTTATCGCCTCCCCGGACGCGATGCGCGTTGTTGGCCAGCTGGGCCAGATCCTCGGTCCGCGCGGCCTGATGCCGAACCCGAAAGTCGGCACCGTGACCCCTGACGTGGCCACTGCCGTGAAGAACGCCAAGGCTGGTCAGGTGCGTTTCCGTACCGACAAGAACGGCATCATCCACGCTTCCGTGGGCAAGGTCGACTTCGAGCCGATCAAGCTGAAGCAGAACGTTGAAGCTCTGCTGGCTGACCTGAAGCGCCTGAAGCCGTCCACCTCCAAGGGTGTGTACCTGAAGCGCGTGACCCTGAGCACCACCATGGGCCCGGGTCTGCAGATCGATCAGGCTTCCCTCGAAGGCTAAGTAATAAAAGGCGCGATGGATTCATCCATTGCGCCAGGTATTGGGGTCCCTGCCTGGCGGGGGCTATCCAAGACCGTAGGCGGCGCAAGCCTCAAACTGGGAAGCGATTTCCGAGCCTACGCAGATGGTGCTCCCGATTCGTTTACCGAATCAGACACCAAAACGCCGTCCGGCTCCGGCTGGGCGAAACGGTAACATCCAGGAGTTAGACCCGTGGCAATTAAACTCGAAGACAAGAAGGCCATCGTCGCTGAAGTCAACGAGGCTGCCAAAGCTGGCCTGTCCGCTGTCGTGGCTGATGCCCGTGGCGTGACCGTAGCCGCTATGACCGGACTCCGTAAAGAGGCCCGCGAAGCAGGCGTTTACGTACGTGTCGTACGTAATACCCTGGCTCGCCGCGCCGTTGCCGGCACTCAGTTCGAAGTGCTGAACGACGCGTTCAAAGGCCCGACCCTTATTGCGTTCTCCAACGAGCATCCGGGCGCTGCTGCCCGTATCTTCAAGGAGTTCGCCAAGGGTCAGGACAAGTTCGAGATCAAGGCCGCTGCATTCGAGGGCCAGTTCCTCGCAGCCAATCAGATCGACGTACTGGCGACCCTGCCGACCTACAACGAAGCCGTTGCACAGCTGATGAGCGTGATCCAAGGCGCTACCAGCAAGCTGGCTCGTACTCTGGCGGCCATTCGCGACCAGAAAGAAGGCGCTGCTGCCTGATCCAGGCCGCATAGTCCCTTTCACGAAATCTTAAAATTTTGATGGCCGCGAAGGCTGTCCACCAATACAGGAATTAGAGTCATGGCTCTGACCAACGAAGACATCATCAACGCCGTATCCGAAATGTCCGTCATGCAGATCGTTGAACTGATCAAGGCGATGGAAGAGAAGTTCGGTGTTACCGCTGCTGCCGCCGTTGCCGCTGGCCCGGCTGCTGCCGCTGCTGTCGTTGAAGAACAAACCGAGTTCAACATCATCCTGACCGAAGCCGGCGAGAAGAAAGTGAACGTGATCAAGGTCGTTCGCGAGCTGACCGGTCTGGGTCTGAAAGAAGCCAAGGCAGTTGTTGACGGCGCCCCGGGCGTGGTCAAGGAAGGCGCTTCCAAGGAAGAAGCCGAAGCTGCCAAGAAGGCCCTGGAAGAAGCTGGCGCCAAAGTCGAGCTCAAGTAAGCGACGACCTTGCGTCTACAGCCTCCGCGCTTCGCGCAAGGCTGACGGCTGGTGGCTTATGCCACCGGCCTTTTTCCGTTCTAGGTGGTTGTCTCCGGATGCCACCTGGGACGTGACCCGACCTCCACTGGGAGGCGGAGCAAACCAAGGGGTTTGCACGATTTTCTGGCTACTCCCGTCGGAGGGGCCAAACAAGCAGGTGACCAAGCTGGGGAACGCTGATGGCTTACTCATACACTGAGAAAAAACGTATCCGCAAAGACTTTAGCAAGTTGCCGGACGTCATGGATGTACCCTACCTCCTGGCCATCCAGCTGGATTCGTATCGCGAATTCCTGCAGGCGGGAGTCAGTAAGGAACATTTCCGTGACATCGGCCTGCACGCGGCCTTCAAGTCTGTTTTCCCGATCATCAGCTATTCCGGTAACGCCGCCCTGGAATACGTTGGCTATCGCCTGGGCGAGCCGGCGTTCGATGTCAAGGAATGCGTGCTGCGCGGCGTGACCTTCGCCGTGCCGCTGCGGGTGAAAGTCCGTCTGATCATCTTCGACAAAGAATCGTCGAACAAAGCGATCAAGGACATCAAGGAACAGGAAGTCTACATGGGGGAAATCCCCCTGATGACCGAGAACGGTACCTTCATCATCAACGGTACCGAGCGTGTCATCGTGTCCCAGCTGCACCGTTCGCCGGGCGTGTTCTTCGACCACGACCGCGGCAAGACCCACAGCTCGGGCAAGCTGCTGTACTCCGCTCGTATCATCCCCTACCGTGGCTCCTGGCTGGACTTCGAGTTCGATCCGAAGGACTGCGTATTCGTCCGTATCGACCGTCGCCGCAAGCTGCCGGCCACCGTCCTGCTGCGCGCGCTGAACTACACCACTGAAGAAGTGCTGGACGCCTTCTACGCCACCAACGTCTTCCACGTGAAGGGCGAAGGTCTGCACCTGGAACTGGTTCCGCAGCGCCTGCGCGGTGAAATCGCCGTGTTCGACATCAAGGATCAGGCCGGCAAGGTGATCGTGGAGCAGGGCCGTCGTATCACTGCCCGCCACATCAACCAGCTGGAAAAAGCCGGTATCAAGGAGCTGGAAGTCCCGCTGGACTACGTCCTTGGCCGCACCTCGGCCAAGGCCATCGTGCATCCGGCCACTGGCGAGATCATCGCCGAGTGCAACACCGAGCTGACCACCGACCTGCTGGTGAAGATCGCCAAGGCCCAGGTCGTACGCATCGAGACCCTGTACACCAACGACATCGATTGCGGTCCGTTCATCTCCGACACCCTGAAGATCGACTCCACCGGCAACCAGTTGGAAGCCCTGGTCGAGATCTACCGCATGATGCGTCCGGGCGAGCCGCCGACCAAGGAAGCCGCCGAGACCCTGTTCAACAACCTGTTCTTCAGCGCCGAGCGTTACGACCTGTCCGCGGTCGGCCGCATGAAGTTCAACCGCCGCATCGGTCGTACCGAGATCGAAGGCTCCGGCGTGCTGAGCAAGGAAGACATCGTCGATGTGCTGAAGACCCTGGTCGACATCCGTAACGGCAAGGGCATCGTCGACGACATCGACCACCTGGGTAACCGTCGCGTGCGTTGCGTCGGCGAGATGGCCGAGAACCAGTTCCGCGTTGGCCTGGTGCGCGTCGAGCGCGCGGTCAAGGAACGCCTGTCCATGGCCGAAAGCGAAGGCCTGATGCCGCAGGACCTGATCAACGCCAAGCCGGTGGCTGCCGCGATCAAGGAATTCTTCGGTTCCAGCCAGCTGTCCCAGTTCATGGACCAGAACAACCCGCTCTCCGAGATCACCCACAAGCGCCGTGTTTCCGCACTCGGCCCGGGCGGTCTGACCCGTGAGCGCGCGGGCTTCGAGGTTCGTGACGTACACCCGACCCATTACGGCCGCGTGTGCCCGATCGAAACCCCTGAAGGTCCGAACATCGGTCTGATCAACTCCCTGGCGACCTACGCCCGCACCAACCAGTACGGTTTCCTGGAAAGCCCGTACCGCGTTGTGAAGGGCACCCAGGTGACCGACGAGATCGTCTTCCTTTCCGCGATCGAAGAGGCCGACCACGTCATCGCCCAGGCATCGGCAACGATGAACGAGCAGGGTCAACTGGTCGACGAACTGGTAGCCGTACGTCACCTGAACGAGTTCACCGTGAAGGCGCCGGAAGACGTGACCCTGATGGACGTCTCGCCGAAGCAGGTCGTTTCCGTCGCTGCCTCGCTGATTCCGTTCCTCGAGCACGACGACGCCAACCGTGCACTCATGGGCTCGAACATGCAGCGTCAGGCCGTCCCGACCCTGCGTGCCGACAAGCCGCTGGTGGGTACCGGCATGGAGCGCAACGTTGCGCGCGACTCCGGTGTTTGCGTCGTGGCCCGTCGTGGCGGCGTGATCGACTCGGTCGACGCCAGCCGTATCGTGGTCCGTGTCAACGACGACGAAGTCGAGACCGGCGAAGCAGGTGTGGATATCTACAACCTGACCAAGTACACCCGTTCCAACCAGAACACCTGCATCAACCAGCGTCCGCTGGTGCAGAAGGGTGACGTGGTCGCTCGCGCCGACATCCTCGCCGATGGTCCGTCCACCGACATGGGTGAACTCGCTCTGGGTCAGAACATGCGCGTTGCGTTCATGCCCTGGAACGGCTTCAACTTCGAGGACTCCATCTGCCTGTCCGAGCGCGTGGTCCAGGAAGATCGCTTCACCACCATCCACATCCAGGAACTCACCTGTGTGGCGCGTGACACCAAGCTCGGCCCAGAAGAAATCACCGCGGACATCCCGAACGTGGGTGAGGCCGCGCTGAACAAGCTGGACGAGGCCGGTATCGTCTATGTCGGTGCCGAAGTGCAGGCTGGCGACATCCTGGTTGGCAAGGTCACTCCGAAAGGCGAGACCCAGCTGACTCCGGAAGAGAAGCTGCTGCGCGCGATCTTCGGTGAGAAGGCGTCCGACGTTAAGGACACCTCCCTGCGCGTGCCGACCGGCACCAAGGGCACCGTGATCGACGTCCAGGTCTTCACTCGCGACGGCGTGGAGCGCGATAGCCGCGCCCTGTCCATCGAGAAGATGCAGCTGGACGAGATCCGCAAGGACCTGAACGAAGAGTTCCGCATCGTCGAAGGCGCCACCTTCGAGCGTCTGCGCTCCGCCCTGGTCGGCCAGATCGCCGAAGGCGGCGCTGGCCTGAAGAAAGGCACCGAGATCACCGACGAGTACCTCGACGGCCTCGAGCGCGGCCAGTGGTTCAAGCTGCGCATGTCTGAAGACGCGCTGAACGAGCAGCTGGAGAAGGCCCAGGCGTACCTGTCCGACCGTCGCCAGATGCTGGACGACAAGTTCGAAGACAAGAAGCGCAAGCTGCAGCAGGGCGACGACCTGGCTCCGGGCGTGCTGAAGATCGTCAAGGTCTACCTCGCTATCAAGCGCCGCATCCAGCCGGGCGACAAGATGGCCGGCCGTCACGGTAACAAGGGTGTGGTCTCGGTGATCATGCCGGTTGAAGACATGCCGCACGACGCCAACGGCACTCCGGTGGACATCGTTCTGAACCCGCTGGGCGTACCGTCTCGTATGAACGTCGGCCAGATCCTCGAAACCCACCTGGGCCTCGCGGCCAAGGGGCTGGGCGAGAAGATCAACCGCATGATGGAAGAGCAGCGCAAGATCGCTGAACTGCGCGAGTTCCTCCACGAGATCTACAACGAGATCGGTGGCCGTCAGGAGAGCCTGAACGAGCTGAGCGACCAGGAAATCCTGGACCTGGCGAAGAACCTGAAGGGCGGCGTACCCATGGCCACCCCGGTGTTCGACGGTGCCAAGGAAAGCGAGATCAAGGCCATGCTGAAGCTTGCCGACCTGCCGGAAAGCGGTCAGATGCGCCTGTTCGACGGTCGTACCGGCAACCAGTTCGAGCGTCCGACCACCGTCGGCTACATGTACATGCTCAAGCTGAACCACCTGGTCGACGACAAGATGCACGCACGTTCCACCGGTTCCTACAGCCTGGTTACCCAGCAGCCGCTGGGTGGTAAGGCGCAGTTCGGTGGCCAGCGTTTCGGGGAGATGGAGGTCTGGGCACTGGAAGCCTACGGCGCCGCCTACACCCTGCAGGAAATGCTGACCGTGAAGTCGGACGACGTGAACGGCCGGACCAAGATGTACAAGAACATCGTGGACGGCGATCACCGCATGGAGGCCGGCATGCCCGAGTCCTTCAACGTGCTGATCAAAGAGATCCGCTCGCTCGGCATCGACATCGAACTGGAAACCGAATAACACGCGACGCCCAAAACGCTACGGCTGGTCAAGGCCGGTCGTAGCGGGTCCGTGAGGAGGAAAGGCCTTGAAAGACTTGCTGAATCTGTTGAAAAACCAGGGTCAAATCGAAGAGTTCGATGCCATCCGTATTGGTCTGGCCTCGCCCGAGATGATCCGTTCCTGGTCCTTCGGTGAAGTGAAGAAGCCGGAGACCATCAACTACCGTACCTTCAAGCCCGAGCGTGATGGCCTGTTCTGCGCCAAGATCTTCGGCCCGGTGAAGGACTACGAGTGCCTGTGCGGTAAGTACAAGCGCCTCAAGCACCGCGGCGTGATCTGCGAGAAGTGCGGCGTGGAAGTCGCCCTGGCCAAGGTGCGCCGTGAGCGCATGGGCCACATCGAACTGGCGTCCCCGGTTGCCCACATCTGGTTCCTGAAGTCCCTGCCGTCCCGTATCGGCCTGCTGCTGGACATGACCCTGCGTGATATCGAGCGCGTGCTCTATTTCGAGAGCTACGTGGTGATCGATCCGGGCATGACCACCCTGGAGAAGGGCCAGCTGCTGAACGACGAGCAGTACTTCGAAGCCCTCGAAGAGTTCGGTGACGACTTCGACGCGCGCATGGGCGCCGAGGCCGTTCGCGAGCTGCTGAACGCCATCGATCTGGAGCACGAGATCGGCCGCCTGCGTGAAGAGATTCCGCAGACCAACTCGGAAACCAAGATCAAGAAGCTGTCCAAGCGTCTGAAGCTGATGGAAGCCTTCAAGGACTCCGGCAACCACCCCGAGTGGATGGTGCTGACCGTCCTGCCGGTGCTGCCGCCGGACCTGCGTCCGCTGGTTCCGTTGGATGGCGGCCGCTTCGCGACTTCCGACCTGAACGATCTGTATCGTCGCGTCATCAACCGTAACAACCGCCTGAAGCGCCTGCTCGACCTGGCTGCTCCGGACATCATCGTGCGCAACGAAAAGCGCATGCTGCAGGAAGCTGTGGACGCCCTGCTGGATAACGGCCGTCGTGGTCGTGCCATCACTGGCTCCAACAAGCGCCCGCTGAAGTCCCTGGCTGACATGATCAAGGGTAAGCAAGGTCGCTTCCGTCAGAACCTGCTCGGCAAGCGCGTGGACTACTCCGGTCGTTCCGTGATCACCGTGGGTCCGACCCTGCGCCTGCACCAGTGCGGTCTGCCGAAGAAGATGGCCCTCGAGCTGTTCAAACCGTTCATTTTCGGCAAGCTCGAAGCCCGCGGCATGGCTACCACCATCAAGGCGGCCAAGAAGATGGTCGAGCGCGAACTGCCCGAGGTCTGGGACGTTCTCGCCGAAGTCATCCGTGAACATCCGGTCCTGCTGAACCGTGCGCCGACCCTGCACCGTCTGGGTATCCAGGCGTTCGAGCCGGTGCTGATCGAAGGCAAGGCGATCCAGTTGCACCCGCTGGTCTGCGCCGCGTACAACGCCGACTTCGACGGTGACCAGATGGCCGTCCACGTTCCGCTGACCCTTGAGGCCCAGCTGGAAGCGCGCGCCCTGATGATGTCCACCAACAACATCCTGTCGCCCGCCAACGGTGAACCGATCATCGTGCCGTCCCAGGACGTGGTTCTGGGTCTGTACTACATGACCCGCGAGGCCGTTAACGCCAAGGGCGAAGGCCGCGTGTTCGCCGACCTCCAGGAAGTCGACCGCGTATTCCGCGCCGGCGAAGCGTCTCTGCACGCCCGTGTGAAAGTGCGGATCAACGAAACCGTCAAGGACAAGGAAGGCGGCATCACCAAGAACACCCGCATCGTCGACACCACTGTCGGTCGTGCGCTGCTGTTCCAGGTAGTACCGGCCGGCCTTTCCTTCGACGTCGTCAACCAGCCGATGAAGAAGAAGGCTATCTCCAAACTGATCAACCAGTGCTACCGCGTGGTGGGTCTGAAGGATACCGTCATCTTCGCTGACCAGCTGATGTACACCGGTTTCGCGTACTCGACCATTTCCGGTGTCTCCATCGGTGTGAACGACTTCGTCATCCCGGATGAGAAGGCTCGCATCATCGATGCCGCCACCGAGGAAGTGAAGGAGATCGAATCCCAGTACGCCTCCGGCCTGGTAACCCAGGGCGAGAAGTACAACAAGGTGATCGACCTTTGGTCCAAGGCCAACGACGAAGTGTCCAAGGCGATGATGTCCAACCTCTCGAAAGAGAAGGTCATCGACCGCGAGGGCAAGGAAGTCGACCAGGAGTCCTTCAACTCCATGTACATGATGGCGGACTCCGGTGCGCGGGGTTCCGCGGCCCAGATCCGTCAGCTGGCCGGTATGCGTGGCCTGATGGCCAAGCCGGACGGCTCCATCATCGAGACCCCCATCACCGCGAACTTCCGTGAAGGCCTGAACGTACTCCAGTACTTCATCTCCACTCACGGTGCTCGTAAGGGTCTGGCGGATACCGCACTGAAGACCGCGAACTCCGGTTACCTGACCCGTCGTCTCGTAGACGTCGCCCAGGACCTGGTAGTGACCGAGGTCGATTGCGGCACCGAGCACGGCCTGCTGATGACCCCGCACATCGAAGGTGGCGACGTGGTCGAGCCTCTGGGTGAGCGCGTACTGGGCCGTGTCATCGCCCGTGACGTGTTCAAGCCGGGCAGCGACGACGGCGAAGTCATCGTTCCCGCCGGCAGCCTGATCGACGAGAAATGGGTCGAGTTCATCGAGCGCATGAGCGTCGACGAAGTGGTGGTGCGTTCGCCGATCACCTGCGAAACCCGCTACGGCATCTGCGCCAAGTGCTACGGTCGCGACCTGGCCCGTGGTCACCAGGTGAACATCGGTGAAGCGGTCGGTGTAATCGCCGCCCAGTCCATCGGTGAGCCGGGTACCCAGCTGACCATGCGTACCTTCCACATCGGTGGTGCGGCCAGCCGGACCTCGGCTGCCGACAACGTCCAGGTGAAGAACGGCGGCACCATCCGTCTGCACAACCTGAAGCACGTGGAACGTGTCGACGGCAACCTGGTAGCGGTATCCCGTTCCGGCGAACTGGCCGTTGCCGACGACTTCGGTCGTGAGCGCGAGCGCTACAAGCTGCCGTACGGTGCCGTGATTTCGGTGAAGGAAGGCGACAAGGTCGACCCGGGCGCAATCGTCGCCAAGTGGGACCCGCACACCCACCCGATCGTGACCGAAATGAAGGGTACCGTGACCTTCGTCGGCATGGAGGAGGGCATCACCATCAAGCGTCAGACCGACGAACTGACCGGCCTGACCAACATCGAGGTGCTGGATCCGAAGGATCGTCCGGCAGCCGGCAAGGACATCCGTCCGGCCGTGAAGCTGGTCGACGCCAACGGCAAGGAGCTGCTGCTGCCGGGTACCGACGTGCCCGCCCAGTACTTCCTGCCGGCGAACGCCCTGGTTGGCGTGGCCGACGGTGCCCAGGTGGGTGTGGGTGATGTTATCGCCCGTATCCCGCAGGAAACCTCGAAGACCCGCGACATCACCGGTGGTCTGCCGCGCGTGGCCGACCTCTTCGAAGCGCGTCGTCCGAAAGAGCCGTCCATCCTGGCGGAAATCAGCGGCACCATCTCCTTCGGCAAGGAGACCAAGGGCAAGCGCCGTCTGGTCATCACGCCGAACGACGGTACCGATCCTTACGAGGAGCTGATTCCGAAGTGGCGTCACCTGAACGTGTTCGAAGGCGAACAGGTGAACCGCGGCGAGGTTATCTCCGACGGTCCGAGCAATCCGCACGACATCCTGCGCCTGCTGGGTGTCAGCGCACTGGCCAAGTACATCGTCAACGAGATCCAGGACGTGTACCGCCTGCAGGGCGTGAAGATCAACGACAAGCACATCGAGACCATCCTGCGCCAGATGCTGCGCAAGGTCGAGATTGCCGAGTCCGGCGACTCCAGCTTCATCAAGGGCGACCAGATGGAACTGACCCAGG
Organism: Metapseudomonas cellulosilytica; assembly: GCF_049334135.1. Lineage (NCBI taxonomy): Bacteria > Pseudomonadati > Pseudomonadota > Gammaproteobacteria > Pseudomonadales > Pseudomonadaceae > Metapseudomonas > Metapseudomonas cellulosilytica. The sequence goes on from NZ_JBHZGN010000046.1 coordinate 11,870, forward strand.
TGCTGGAAGAGAACGAGCGTCTGGCGACCGAAGACCGCTTCATCGCCAAGTTCGAGCGCGTCCTGCTGGGTATCACCAAGGCCTCGCTGTCCACCGAGTCGTTTATCTCCGCGGCGTCCTTCCAGGAAACCACCCGCGTCCTCACCGAGGCGGCGGTTACCGGCAAGCGCGACTACCTGCGCGGCCTGAAGGAAAACGTCGTGGTGGGCCGTCTGATCCCGGCCGGTACCGGCCTGGCCTACCACAGCGAGCGCAAGCGTCAGCGCGAAGCCGGCAAGCCGGTCCGCGTCAGCGCCAGCGAAGTGGAAGCAGCGCTGACCGAAGCGCTGAATCTCAGCGGCAATTAAGTGCGATGCCCCCGAAGGCCTAGGCCTCCGGGGGCTTTGCCTTGACGGGGGCATTGAGTCTCTTTAGACTCATGCACCCCTAAATTTGACAGGGCGTTTTGCCCTGTCATTTTGCTTTCTTTGTAAGGCAATAGCGTCGAAAGACAACAGTGGAGCAATTAGATGGCAACTATTAACCAGCTGGTGCGTAAGCCGCGCAGCCGTATCGTCGAGAAATCCGACGTACCTGCGCTGCAGAACTGCCCGCAGCGTCGTGGCGTTTGCACCCGCGTCTACACCACCACGCCGAAGAAACCGAACTCCGCACTCCGTAAGGTTTGCCGTGTTCGCCTGACCAACGGCTACGAAGTGACTTCGTACATCGGTGGTGAAGGTCACAACCTGCAAGAGCACAGCGTAGTGCTGATCCGTGGCGGTCGTGTAAAGGACCTTCCGGGTGTGCGTTACCACACCGTTCGCGGTTCGCTGGATACCACCGGCGTCAAAGACCGTAAGCAGGGTCGTTCCAAGTACGGTACCAAGCGTCCGAAGTAATTCGGTGCTTGACCAATTTTCATATTCATTGAGTCGATAAGAGTAAGGTCGGGCGTAACCGAATGGTTATGGTCCCGGGCTAACCTGAAGACCGTTTGAGGGCTTATCAATGCCAAGACGTCGTGTAGCAGCCAAGCGTGAGATCCTGGACGATCCGAAATACGGAAGCCTGATTCTCGCCAAGTTCATGAACCACGTGATGGAAAGCGGCAAGAAGGCCGTAGCCGAGCGCATCGTTTACGGTGCCCTGGATACTGTCAAAGCACGCAAGAACAGCGATCCCCTGGAAATCTTCGAGAAAGCTCTCGACGCCATCGCTCCGCTGGTCGAAGTCAAGTCCCGCCGTGTAGGCGGTGCCACTTACCAGGTTCCGGTCGAAGTTCGTCCGTCCCGTCGTAATGCGCTGGCCATGCGCTGGCTGGTTGAGTCCGCGCGCAAGCGTGGCGAAAAATCCATGGCCCTGCGTCTCGCAGGCGAGCTGCTGGATGCCTTCGATGGCAAAGGCGCTGCTGTGAAGAAGCGTGAAGACGTGCACCGCATGGCAGAGGCCAACAAGGCCTTCTCGCATTATCGCTTCTAATCTCGCGAGGATTATTTCGTGGCTCGTACAACCCCTATCAACCGCTACCGTAACATCGGTATCTGCGCCCACGTAGACGCCGGTAAGACCACCACGACGGAGCGGATCCTGTTCTACACAGGTCTCAGCCACAAAATGGGTGAGGTGCACGACGGCGCCGCCACCACCGACTGGATGGTGCAGGAGCAGGAGCGTGGTATCACCATTACCTCCGCTGCCGTGACCACTTTCTGGAAAGGTTCCCGTGGCCAGTACGACAACTACCGCGTCAACGTGATCGACACCCCCGGTCACGTTGACTTCACCATCGAAGTAGAGCGCTCCCTGCGCGTTCTCGACGGTGCGGTCGTCGTGTTCTGCGGTACTTCCGGCGTTGAGCCTCAGTCCGAAACCGTATGGCGTCAAGCCAACAAGTACGGCGTTCCGCGCGTCGTCTACGTGAATAAGATGGACCGTGCCGGTGCCAACTTCCTGCGCGTAGTCGGCCAGATCAAGAACCGCCTGGGTCACACCCCGGTCCCGGTTCAGCTGGCTATCGGTGCCGAGGACGACTTCCAGGGCCAGATCGACCTGATCAAGATGAAGGCGATCTACTGGAACGAAGACGACAAGGGTACTACCTACCGCGAGGAGGAGATCCCTGCCGAGCTTCAGGCGCTGGCCGAAGAGTGGCGCAGCAACATGGTTGAAGCTGCCGCCGAAGCCAACGAAGAGCTGATGAACAAGTACCTGGAAGAGGGTGAGCTGACCGTCGAGGAAATCAAGGCAGGTCTGCGCGCTCGTACTCTCGCCAGCGAAATCGTTCCGGCCGTTTGCGGTTCGTCCTTCAAGAACAAGGGCGTGCCCCTGGTTCTGGATGCCGTGATCGACTTCCTGCCGGCTCCGACCGAGATCCCGCCGATTCAGGGCGTCCATCCGGACAGCACTGACGACAACGAGATCCAGGACGAGCGTCGTGCCGACGATGCCGAGCCGTTCTCGGCTCTGGCGTTCAAGATCGCGACCGACCCCTTCGTCGGCACCCTGACCTTCGCTCGCGTTTACTCCGGCGTCCTGGCTTCCGGCGACTCCGTACTGAACTCGGTAAAAGGCAAGAAAGAGCGCGTAGGTCGGATGGTGCAGATGCACGCCAACCAGCGTGAAGAGATCAAGGAATGCCGCGCTGGTGACATCGCTGCCCTGATCGGCATGAAGGACGTCACCACCGGTGACACCCTGTGCGATCTGGAGAAGCCGATCGTCCTCGAGCGCATGGACTTCCCGGAGCCGGTAATCTCGGTTGCCGTTGAGCCGAAGACCAAGGCTGACCAGGAGAAGATGGGCATCGCCCTCGGCAAGCTGGCCCAGGAAGACCCGTCCTTCCGCGTGAAGACCGACGAAGAGACTGGCCAGACCATCATCTCCGGCATGGGTGAGCTGCACCTGGACATCATCGTCGACCGCATGAAGCGCGAGTTCGGCGTTGAGGCCAACATCGGCAAGCCGCAGGTTTCCTACCGCGAAACCATCTCCAAGGACAATGTCGAGATCGAAGGCAAGTTCGTTCGTCAGTCCGGTGGTCGTGGTCAGTTCGGTCACTGCTGGATCCGCTTCTCTTCCGCCGACGTGGACGAGAAAGGCAACATCGCCGAAGGTCTGGTATTCACCAACGAAGTCGTGGGTGGTGTGGTTCCGAAGGAATACATCCCGGCGATCCAGAAGGGTATCGAAGAGCAGATGAAGAACGGCGTCGTTGCCGGCTATCCGCTCATCGGCCTGAAGGCTACCGTGTTCGATGGTTCCTACCACGACGTCGACTCCAACGAGATGGCGTTCAAGATCGCTGCCTCCATGGCGACCAAGCAGCTGGCCCAGAAGGGCGGCGGTAAGGTGCTTGAGCCGATCATGAAGGTAGAGGTGGTGACCCCCGAGGACTACATGGGTGACGTGATGGGTGACCTGAACCGTCGTCGTGGTCTGATTCAGGGGATGGAGGACTCGGTTTCCGGTAAGGTTATCCGTGCCGAGGTTCCGCTGGGCGAGATGTTCGGTTACGCAACCGACGTACGTTCCATGTCCCAGGGTCGCGCGAGCTACTCCATGGAATTCTCCAAATACGCCGAAGCTCCGTCGAACATCGTCGAAGCACTGGTTAAAAAACAAGGTTGATTCAGCCCTTTAAGTAAGAGGTTTACTGTCGTGGCTAAGGAAAAATTTGAACGTAACAAACCGCACGTCAACGTTGGCACCATTGGTCACGTTGACCATGGCAAGACCACTCTGACTGCTGCTCTGACCAAGGTCTGCTCCGAGACCTGGGGCGGTTCCGCTCGTGCGTTCGACC
>NZ_JBHZGN010000047.1:0-13704 GCF_049334135.1 Metapseudomonas cellulosilytica
ACTCGCTGCGCCTGGAGGCCGGCCTGTGCCTCTATGGCCACGACATGAGCACGGCGACCACGCCGATCGAGGCCAGCCTGACCTGGGCCATTTCCAAGGCGCGCCGCGCCGAGGGCGTGCGCGCCGGTGGATTCCCGGGGGCAGAGCGGATTCTGGGTCAGCAGCAGGGCGGCGTGGAGACCAAACGCGTCGGCCTGTTGCCGAGCGGCCGGGCGCCCGTGCGCGAAGGCGCCCAGATCGTCAACGCAGAACAGCAGGTAATCGGCGAAGTCACCAGCGGCGGCTTCGGCCCCAGCCTGGGCGGTCCGCTCGCCATGGGCTCCCTCGACAGCCGCTACGCAGCGCTGGACACCGAGGTATTTGCTCTGGTGCGGGGCAAACCGCTGCCCATGCGCGTTGTCCGTACGCCTTTCGTGCCGCAGCGCTACTACCGCGGCTGAAGGCCGGTTGTTTCGTTGAACGACGTAGGAGCGAGCTCTGCTCGCGAAGCTTTGGGCCGGGTGGCCGTTCGCGAGCAGAGCTCGCTCCTACAAAAAAGCCCACTTTCGGAGCGGTAGCATGACAGAACTTCAGACCGCCACCCGCCCGCAACCCTTGCAGGCGGGCGTCAAACTGCGCGGCGCCGAGAAGGTCGCGCGCATTCCGGTGAAGATCATTCCCACCGAAGAGATCCCGCGCAAACCGGACTGGATTCGCGTACCGGTCGCCGCCTCGCCGGAGGTGGCGCGGATCAAGCAGCTGCTGCGCAAGCACAAGTTGCACAGCGTCTGCGAGGAAGCCTCCTGCCCGAACCTGGGGGAGTGCTTCTCCGGCGGCACCGCCACCTTCATGATCATGGGCGACATCTGCACCCGTCGCTGCCCCTTCTGCGACGTCGGCCACGGCCGGCCGAAACCGCTGGACCCGGACGAGCCGAAGAACCTGGCCATCGCCATCGCCGACCTGCGGCTCAAGTACGTGGTAATCACTTCGGTGGACCGCGACGACCTGCGCGACGGCGGTGCCCAGCACTTCGTCGATTGCCTGCGGGAAATCCGCGCGCTGTCCCCCGGCATCCAGCTGGAGACCCTGGTGCCGGACTACCGTGGGCGCATGGACGTGGCCCTGGCAATTACCGAGCAGGAGCCGCCGGATGTGTTCAACCACAACCTGGAAACCGTGCCGCGCCTGTACAAGGCCGCGCGTCCGGGCTCGGACTTCGAGTGGTCGCTGGACCTCTTGCAGAACTTCAAGCGGCGCGTGCCGCACGTGCCGACCAAGTCCGGCCTGATGCTGGGCCTCGGTGAGACCGACGACGAAGTGATCGAAGTGATGCAGCGCATGCGCGAGCATGAGATCGATATGCTCACCCTCGGCCAGTACCTGCAGCCCTCGCGCAGCCACCTGCCGGTGCAGCGCTTCGTCCACCCTGACACCTTCGCCTGGTTCGCCGAGCAGGGCGCCGAGATGGGCTTCAAGAACGTCGCAGCAGGCCCCTTGGTGCGTTCCTCGTACCACGCCGACCAGCAGGTGCACGGGCAATCGATCCGCTGATCTTCGCGGCATGAAAAAGGCGACCTTCGGGTCGCCTTTTTTTTGCTCCGGTGGGTGGGCATTTCCTGTGGGAGATCCCATGTCAACGCCGTAGTCCCGTAGGGTGGATGGCGCTCTTCCATCCACCAGCGGAGCCATGCAGGGCCTCGAATGGTGGACCGGTGAAGCGCGGTCCACCCTACGGCTGAAACCAGCTCCTGTGTGAGCGAATTCATCCGCGAAACGGCGTGGCACCGAATCCGCCTGCTACATCCCTCTCCCAAAGGGAGAAGGGTGACTCACGCCGGCGCCGCCGTACGCTGTAGGGGCGAATTCATTCGCCAAGCAGGCCGCAGGCCTGCCCTCGGGCGCCCCCACTTCGCTCGGTCAGATATGAGTATCGGCGATTGTGGATGTAAGGCCTTCGGAGGCCATTTTTATACTGGCTCGCCGTCACGCACTTCTATGACTGTTCCAGGCGAGATGCTCCTCGTCGGGGATGAGGCAACAACAATTTCAATACAGCCGTATAGAAAGGTATCCCATGAAAATTTCCGTGAAAGCGAACCCGGCCCCACCGGACACCCAGCCCGTCCGGGCGAGCAAGGACTCCCTGCTGATCGTGGTCAGCGTGGTTGCCATTTTCCTCACCGTGTTCGCCCTGGCGGCCTTCCCCGCACGCTCGGAGCAGGTGGCCAGCCAGTTGTTCCAGAGCGCCACCGATCTGCTGTCGGCGCCGGTGCTGGTGATCTTCCTGGCCTTTGTCGCCGGGTCGCTGTTCATCATCTTCAGCAAGTACGGCAACATCCGCCTCGGTAGCGGCAAGCCGGAATTCAAGACCCTGCCGTGGATCTTCATGTTCATCTGTGCCGGGCTGAGCTCGGCCACCCTCTACTGGGGGCTGGTCGAGTGGGCCTACTACTACAACACCCCCGGGCTGAACATCCCTGCGCGCAGCCCCGAGGCGCTGAACATGAGCATTGCCTACGCCTTCTTCCACTGGGGCTTCGGCACCTGGGCCTGCTACGCGGTCGGCGGCATGGCCATGGCCTACTACTACCACGTGCGCAAGCACAACAAGCTGAGCCTGGCCGGCATCATCGAGGCCATCACCGGATTCAAGGCCGACGGCCCGGTCGGCCGGTTGATCGACATCCTCTTCCTGATCGGCACCTTCGGCGGCCTGACGGTCACCATGGTGGTCACCACCCTGACGTTCTCCAACGGCCTGTCCAATCTCACCGGCCTGCCGAACACCTTCGTGATGCAGGCTGGCATCGTGCTGCTGATCGCCAGCATCTTCTCGCTGAGCTCCTACATCGGCCTGGAGGGCGGCATGCAGCGGCTGGCCAGTATGGTCTGCTGGGGCGCGCTGTTCTGCGCCCTGGCGGTGCTGGTGGTGGGGCCGACCGGCTTCATCGTGAAGAACACGGTCAATGGTGTGGGCCTGATGTTCTCCAACTTCCTGCACATGAGCCTGTTCACCGACCCCGCGGGCGACGGTGAATTCACCCGCAACTGGACGGTCTTCTACTGGTTCTGGGCCATTTCCTATACGCCGGCGGTGTCCATATTCGTCGCCCGCGTGTCCCGTGGCCGCACCCTGAAGGAGGTCTCCGCGGCACTGCTGCTGGGCGGTAGCGTGAGTTGCTGGGCGATTTTCGGCAGTCTCAGCGGCTATGGCATCGACCAACTGCTCAACGGTGTCCTGGACGTACCGGCCATCGTTGCCAGCCAGGGCGGCGAAGTGGCCATCACCCGCTTGCTGGACGGCTTCCCGATGTCCAGCCTGGCGACTGCGTTCTACCTCTTCGTGATGGTCATCTTCCTGGCATCCCACATCGACGCCTCGGCCTACACCGTGGCCGCCGCCACCACTCGCAACCTTCCGGAAGGCCGTGATCCTTCACCCTTCCTGCGCCTGTTCTGGTGCGTGATGCTGGCCCTGGTGCCGCTCACCATGATCGCCAACCAGATTTCCCTGAAGACGGTGAAGACCTCGGTGATCCTCACTTCGATTCCCTTTTTCTTCCTGTTGGTGGTGATGGCCTACGGTTTCGTCCAGTGGCTCTATCGTGACTACCGCGATCGCAGCCTCGAGGACATTGAGGCCGAATCGCGGCGCCTGGGGGACGAGGGACTGCAGGAAAGTGCCGACCTTCCTACCGCCGGCGCCACCGCAGGCGCCCAGGCCTAGCCTGGACACTCCGCGTCCGGTCTCGCAACAGCCCCTTTCCGTTGGAAAGGGGCTGCGTGCGTTCAATTCAACCGGTAGCGCGCCAGTTCGTCGCGGGTCAGCACGCGCATGTGCGTCGGGTCCGTGCTGTTCATGTCGTCCAGCAGGCTGAGGGGGATGTTCATTTCCTTGAGGTAGGCCGTCGGGTTGTAGCGAATTGCGCCGCTGTCGGCCAGGGCGGAGTCGCCGTGGGCGAAGTAGGGGCGGTGGATGCCCACGTAGCCGCGCACGGTCTTGTTGCGGCCGGCGGCCAGCAGGTAGACGCAGCTGCCCTGGCACACGCCTTCGCTGGGTACCATCACATCGAAGCCGGTTTCCCGCAGCAGTCGGCCCATGCGCAGGGCCTCCGCGACGCTGCCACCTATGCTGTCCAGCAGGGCCAGCTTGCGGGCGTACTGGCCGGGGTTGGCGCGCAGGCCCTTCATCAGGGCCTCGTAGTCGCCGGGCGCGATGTCCTCGGAAATCTGCACGGCCAGTATCCGGCCGGCCTTGCTGTGCTGCACGGGTTGCACTTCCACCTTGGCCCAGGTGTTGGCCGAACAGAGGGCGGCAAGGCAGAAGGCGGCGGCCCGGATTGCGGTACTGCTCATGGATCAGGTACTTCCTGGAGGGGGGCTGGCGACTGCGGGAGAAGATACCTGCAAAAGGCCATCGGTTCCAAATGGGCCGGCAGCGGGTTTCGTCGGACAGGGCCCGGCTTCTGGAAAGGGGAAATTGCGGGAATATTTGCGAGCTATTATCATTCGCGCCTTTCGTTTTCCGACGCCTTTCTCCCTCCTCAGATGCCTCAGCGTTATCACGGCTTCTTCCAGCACTATGAAGAACTCATCGGCACCTGGACCCGCCGGCTGAGAAGTCGCCATCGCGCGGAGGACTTCGCCCACGATGCCTTCGTGCGGGTCCTGGAGGCCGACCAGGACAAGGTCCAGCAGCCGCGTGCCTACCTGCACCAGACCACGCGCAATATCGCGGTCGACCACTTCCGCCGTGAGGAACGCCGCGCACAGCTGGAGCTGGATATCGCCGAGCTGGGCGAGGAGGCGAAGAACGACCCCGAGTCCTACATGCACGCCGTCCAGCTGGCGGACTCCATCGAGAAGGCCCTGGCGGAACTGCCCTTGAACTGCCGCCAGGTATTCGTCTGGCAGAAGCTGGAAGGGCTGAGCCAGGCGGAAATCGCCGAGCGCCTGGGCTTATCCAAGAACATGGTCGAGCGGTATATGATCCGCACCCTTCGTCACCTGCGTGAGCGCCTGGACCTGAGCGCCACATGAGCCGGAACTCGCCAACAGGGCACCAAGACCCCACAAATGGACAACGACCGCAGCCTGATTCCCGCCGTCCGGGTGGCACCATGACGCACGCTCGACCCGCCGACTGCAGCGTACGAGACGAAGCCGCCTACTGGTTCAGCCGCAACCGCGAACCCGTGCAGGACGCCGAGGAGCGTAGTCGATTCGACGCCTGGCTCGCGGCGGACTCGGCGCATCGGGCGGAGTACGAATTGCTGGCGCGGCTGTGGAGCGCCACCGACCTGATTCCCGCGCAGCGCCTGCGTGAGCTGTGCCGCGCCGAGGTCCGGCCGTTGCCTGCGCCTTCGCGCCGACGCTTCCTGCAGGGGGCGATGGCGGCCGCGGCCAGCCTGCTGCTGGCCGGCGGCGCGACTTACCTGCTCGACCCCTTTGCCCCGGGCGGCGAAACCCATGCCACCGGGCTTGGCGAGCGCCGCCAGGTGACCCTGGCCGATGGCTCGACCCTGGATCTCAATGGCCGTACCCGCGTCACCGTGCTGTTCGATGCGGACCGCCGCCTGGTGCGGCTGGAGACCGGCGAGGCGATGTTCAGCGTGACGCCGGACCGCGCGCGTCCCTTCGTGGTGGAGGCCGGACCGGGTCGCGTGACCGTCACCGGCACCCGCTTCAATGTGCGCCACGACGCGCGGGACCTGCGCGTGGCGGTGGAGTCGGGCCAGGTGCTGGTCGCGGGCGGGCAGGGCGCAGCGAGTCGGCCACTGCTGGCCGGAGACGGCGTGCAGGTGACGGCCGACGGCGCGGTCGGGCCGGTCCAGCGCGTCGACATCGCGAGCATCACCGCCTGGCGCCAGGGCAAGCTGGTCTTCAACGACGTGCCGCTGGCCGAGGTGGCGCAAGAGGTGTCCCGCTACCGCGACAAGCCCCTGCGCGTGGCCCCGGAAGTGGCGAAGCTGCGTTTCTCCAGCGTGTTCCGCGCCGACGACACCAATGCCTTGCTTTCGGCCCTGCCGCGCATCCTGCCGGTCAAGGTCAGGACCCTGCCGGATGGCTCAAGCGAAATAATTTCGTTTTAGATTCAGGTTTTTTTCGCCTCGTTCGTCTTCTCGTTCGACTTTTGGCGCCCACCCGTAGTCGGGCGCTCCTGCCTTCAGGACCGGACGAACGTGATCAACGAAATACAGCAACAATCGGCATCGCCAGCTACTACCCGCAAGGCCGCGCGTACCCAGCGCTGGTTGCCCCTGAGCCTGGCCATCGCCCTGGCGGTGGGCAGCGTCGGCGCCCAGGCCGCCGAGCGCAAGGAAATCCACATTCCGGCCCAGTCGCTGGCCAGCGCCCTGGGTCAACTGGGCCAGCAGACTTCGCTGCAGCTCTTCTTCAGTCCGGACCTGGTGGCCGGCAAGCAGGCCCCGGCCGTCGACGGCACCCTGCTGCCGGAAGAAGTGCTCGCCGCTCTGCTGCAGGGCAGCGGCCTGACCTTCGACCTGGCGGACGGCACCGCCATCCTGCGGCGGGCCTCGGGCGAGGAGGGCGCTTCGAGCATGGAGCTGCCGGCGTCGAATATCACCGTGGTCGGCGACTGGCTGGGCACCGCCGATGACGCCGTGGTACAGAACCACCCCGGTGCCCGTACCGTGGTGCGCCGCGAAGCCATGATCGAGAAGGGCGCGATGAACGTGCGTGACGCGCTGCGTTCGGTGCCCGGCGTCCAGGTGCAGGAGTCCAACGGTACCGGCGGCAGCGATATCGCCCTCAACATCGGCGTACGTGGCCTCACGTCGCGCCTGTCGCCCCGTTCCACCGTGCTGATCGACGGCGTGCCGGCGGCTTTCGCCCCCTATGGCCAGCCGCAGCTGTCCATGGCGCCCATCTCCGTGGGCAACCTCGACAGCATCGATGTGGTTCGCGGCGCCGGTTCCGTGCGCTATGGCCCGCAGAACGTCGGCGGCGTGATCAACTTCGTGACCCGCGCCATCCCGGAGAAATTCTCCGGGGATGTCTCCTCCACCCTGGAAGACACCAGCCACGGTGGCTGGAAGTACCTCAACAGTGCCTTCCTCGGCGGCACCGCCGACAACGGCATCGGCGCCGCGCTGCTCTATTCGGGCGTCAACGGTGACGGCTACCGCGACCGCAACAACGGCAACGACATCGACGACGTCATCCTCAAGACCCACTGGGCGCCCACCGAGCAGGACGACCTGTCGCTGAACTTCCACTACTACGACGCGACCGCCGACATGCCGGGTGGCCTCACCCAGGCCCAGTACGACGACAATCCGTTCCAGTCCGACCGTGACTGGGACGATTTCAGCGGCCGCCGCAAGGACGTGTCGCTCAAGTACCTGCGCCAGGTGGACGACGTCACCCAGGTCGAGGTGCTGACCTACTACAGCGACAGCTTCCGTGGCAGCAACATCGCCAGCCGCGACCAGAAGTTCCTCAACTCCTATCCGCGCAGCTACTACACCTACGGGTTCGAGCCGCGCGTCTCGCGCATCTTCTTCGCCGGTGACAGCACCCATGAAGTGGGTGTCGGCTACCGCTACCTGAAGGAAGCCATGCACGAGGAATCCAGCCGCCTGGCCCTGGTGAACAATGTCCCGACGCCCACCCGCGGGCCGTCGGCGGACGGCCATGTCTTCCAGGACCGCACCGGCGGCACCGAGGCCAACGCCTTCTACATCGACGACAAGATCGATGTCGGCAACTGGACCATCACCCCGGGTATCCGCTACGAGAGCATCAACACCGACTGGCACGAACGTCCGGTGCTCGGCAGCAACGGCCTGCCGGTGCAGGAGAAGCACCGCAGCAAGGACACCAACGAGCCGCTGCCGGCCATCAGCGTGATGTACCACCTCTCCGACGCCTGGAAGCTGTTCGCCAACTACGAGACCTCGTTCGGCAGCCTGCAGTACTTCCAGCTCGGCCAGGGTGGTGTGGGCGATAACCCCGCCAACGGCCTGGAGCCGGAGAAGGCCAAGACCTACGAACTGGGCACACGCTACAGCGGCGAGAAGTGGGGCGGCGAAGCGACGCTGTTCTACATCGACTTCGACCATGAGCTGCAATTCATCAGCAACGATGTGGGCTGGACCAACCTGGGCGCCACCAAGCACCAGGGCCTGGAACTCTCCGGCCACTACAACCTGGACGAACTGCTCGCGGGCCTGAGCCTGACCGGCACCTACACCTTCACCCGCGCCACCTACGAAGGCGACATCCCGGGCTTCAAGACCCGCGACCTGCCGTTCTACTCGCGCCACGTGGCCAACCTGGGCCTGCGCTACCAGGTCAACCGCTGGACCTACAACTTCGACGGCTACGCCCAGTCCGGCCAGCGCGCACCGGGTACCGGCATCGACGCCAACGGCAACTTCACCGGCAATTACATCACCGAGCCCACCGCTGACGGCCAGTTCGGCGACATTCCCGGCTACGTGACCTGGAACGTCCGTGGGGCCTACGACTTCGGTGAGCAGCTGTCCAACCTGAAGCTCGGCGTGGGGGTGAAGAACATCTTCGACAAGCAGTACTTCACCCGCTCCAGCGACAACAACGCCGGCATCTACGTGGGCCAGCCGCGTACCTGGTTCGTGCAGGCCAGCGTGGGGTTCTGAGCAGGCGCGGATTGATTTGCGAATCCACCGGACGCCGTGTGCGCGCGGGGTTTCCCTCACCCCCAGCCCCTCTCCCTGAAGAGGAGAGGGGTGACGCGCGCCGGTAGCTCCGCGCTCTTCCTGTAGGGGCGAATTCATTCGCCAAGCAGGCCGAAGGCCTGCCCGGCCTTCTCACTCCCAGTCATCCGGTTTCCTGTCCTTGCTCGGCGCCTTGTCGCTGATGCGTTTCACATCGGCCGCCGGCACCTGTTCCGGCGGCTGGCTGGGGCCCTGGGGCCTCGGGGCTGGGGTACGGACATTGGGATCGCTGCTCATCGCGGGTTCCTCCGGGTCAATCCCTTCCTTCAAGCGCAGCACAATCCGGCGCATCCGGCCGGCCGTCGGTCGATTCGTCCGGTTCGGCATACGGCATACACTGTCTGCATCGGCTGAGGTGGAGTATGACCATGAGCGGCAATGTCGACCTGAACCAGCGCCCCCCTTATGACCAGGTGATCCAGGACATAGCCGACTATGTGCTGGACTATCGGGTCGAATCCGTGGAGGCGTTGGACACCGCGCGCAACTGTCTGATGGACAGCCTCGGTTGTGCGCTGATGGCCTTGCGCTTTCCCGAGTGCACCAAGCTGCTGGGCCCGCTGGTGGAGGGCACCCAGGTGCCCCAGGGCGCGCGGGTGCCGGGAACCCCTTACCGGCTGGACCCGGTCAAGGCCGCCTGGGACCTGGGCAGCATGATCCGCTGGCTGGACTTCAACGACACCTGGCTGGCGGCGGAATGGGCCCACCCGTCCGACAATCTGGGGGGCATCCTCGCCGTAGCCGATCACCTGTCCCAGCGGCGCGTGGCCTGTGGCGAGGCGCCGTTGACCATGCGCCTGGTGCTGGAGGCCATGGTCAAGGCCCATGAGATACAGGGTGTGATGGCCCTGGAGAATTCGTTCAACCGCGTCGGCCTGGACCACGTGGTGCTGGTCAAGCTGGCATCCACGGCGGTCTGTGCCTGGCTGATGGGCGCGAACCGCGAGCAGTTGCTCTCGGCCATTTCCCACGCCCTGGTGGATGGCCAGGCCCTGCGCACCTACCGCCACACGCCCAATGCCGGGTCACGCAAGTCCTGGGCCGCGGGGGACGCCACCAGCCGTGGCGTGCGCCTGGCGGATATCGCGTTGCGGGGCGAGATGGGCGTGCCCGGCGTGCTGAGCGCACCCCAGTGGGGGTTCTACGACGTGTCCTTCAGCCATACCAACAAGGATCTGGCCACCAAGCCCCCGGAGCAGCGTTGCTTCAGCCTTGCGCAGGGGTTCGGCTGCCAGGTGATGGAAAACATCCTGTTCAAGATCAGCTTCCCCGCCGAGTTCCATGGCCAGACCGCGTGCGAAGCGGCGGTGCGCCTGCACCCCCAGGTGCGCAATCGGGTGACGGAGATCGACCGCATCCTGATCAGCACCCAGGAGTCGGCCATCCGCATCATCGACAAGGCCGGCCCCCTGGCCAACGCCGCCGACCGCGACCACTGCCTCCAGTACATGACGGCTGTGGCCCTGGCCTTCGGCAACCTGGTTGCCGAGCACTATGAAGACGACTTCCACAAGGCCCATCCGATCATCGATCGCCTGCGCGAGCGCATGGAGATATCCGAAGACCCGCGCTACAGCCGGGAATACCTGGAAGCCGACAAACGCTCCATCGCCAACGCCGTGCAGGTGTTCTTCAAGGACGGCAGGCATACGGACAAAGTCGAGGTGGAATACCCCATCGGCCACCGCCGGCGGCGCGGCGAGGGCATGCCGCTGCTGGAAGAGAAGTTCAGGTCCAGCCTGGCGACCCGTTTCGTGCCCCAGCGTTGTGCGCAGATCTACGCCCTGTGCAAGGACCAGACAGCGCTCGAGGCGATGCCCGTGGATCGTTTCGTGGAGTTGTTCGTGGGTTGAGGCTGCTAGCGGTACCTCCGCCCGGCCGCCGCCGGTTGGCCTGGACAAGCGGCGGCTGGTGGTGGTGAGGACAATCAGTAGTCGTCGTAATCCCGGCCGCGGCAGACCTTCTCCTTGTCGAATACCTCACGGGACGCGTCGATGCGGACGCGGCAGGGGCCGTCGCGGAAATCGCGGTGCCATTCGCCGCGTCGCCAGGTCTTGCCGTGTCCGTCGGGGCAGCGGATGACTTTCCTGTAGTAGCCCCGGTCGGAGATTTCCTTGACTCGGCACGGGCCGTCCCGGTACCGCTCGACCCTGGCGTCGTCCCTGTCCTGCCGGTGGTCGGCCATGGCACTCGGGGCGGTGCCGGCAATGGCTGCGACCAGGAGAAACACACCCATGAGCGGGCCTGTTTTCATTTCTTACCTCGATTCCGATGCGGCTGGTGATAGCCGGTACCCGGCACGCCTTTCGGGCGGCTGGCAACCTGGCGTCTGATCAGACAGCGGGCCGGGCAATTTGCTCCGTGCTGCAGCCCGTCTCCAAGAAGGGCGGGGAGGGTGGCTGCTTCCTATACTTAAAGCACCTTGGCCGGTCGGCCTGAGGGGTGGACAACCCCCTATGAGCGCTGAAAGAGGTCCCCCCGAACACGGGACGGGACGCCTGCCGGGCTGGCTCCACGGAGCCAAAGGTGGGGCGATTTCGATCCTGATCGTCGCCGCGATGGCGATTGCGGGCGGGTGCGCCTCGCAGCGAGCTCCCGAGGCGCCGCCGATCGTCGTCTCGCAGAGCACCTGGCGGGAGGTCGACCGGGACATCGTCGCCGCCTCCCTGGCCGCGACCAACCAGGCCCGCACCTACGCGCAGGACTCCATGGAGCACTGGTTGGACCTGGTGTACCAGCGCACCGATTCCGACTTCATCCCCTGGTTTTCCAGCTTCTGGACGCGTAAATGGCTGAGCATCAAGGTGGCCTGGTATCGCATGAGCTCCGAAGGTGAACGGGAAGAAACGGTGAACCGCCTGACCGGCTACCTGCAGGAGGCCTACGACGACCATGTGCTGGTGCCGGTGTCCAGGGAGATCGATCCCAATGCGGTCATGGAACAGGCCACGCGGCTCTACATCCAGCAGCTCGACCAGCGCTTGCAACTGATCCCCGAGCGACTCGGCGTACCCGGTGACCAGTTTGACCAGCATCTGAAGAAAATCCCGGCCATCGAATTGGCGCCGCCGCCGGACCACAGCGCTTCGCTGTACCAGGTTCTCCATGCCGACCCACTGGAAGAGTTGCCGGCATTCGCCGCCCTGATGGGGCGTTTTCGCCAGGCGCCGAGTGGCGCGGGGGCCTGGGCCACGGATTCGGGCCTGTCGTCCATCACCCGCCAGACCAGTGAGCAACTGGAGTCGGAAATGATGACCAGCGGCGCGGTCAGCATCGTCTCGGGCCTGGTCGGGCGGGTTGCCGGTTCGGTGCTCTCCCTTGGCGTCACCGGCTTTTCCGCCCTGCTCACGGAAGCCGAACGGCCCGACCGGGAAGCGCACTTGCGCAAGAGCCTCAATGAGGCGTTCGACGAAGAATGGCTGGCGCTGATGCGCAACTCGGATCGGGGCGTGATGGCCGGCGTGCTCCACCTGTCCGGGCAGGTGGAGGGCAGCCTGGGGCAGACGGAGACCCAGCCCACCCAGCCAATCCAGCCCATCCAGTTCGACCAGCAACCCAGGGTAGTGCCGGTGCCCTGGGAGTGACGATCCTCCCCCCAGCGAAATCCTGAACGCCAGTGCCAGCCAGGCCGGGCAACCCGCGCCATCCGGCCCGCGCCGGACACCCTGTCATGAAATGAGAAGCTGCTGTCGTGCGATGAGAAGCACCGGCAGGGGCAGATGCCTAGAGTCCAATCCATGGGTCCGTGACCCGACGACAAGAACACAGATTGGAGAAAAGGCATGGCCAAAGCCGTTCGCTTCTATGAAACCGGGGGTCCGGAAGTTCTTCGCTACGAAGAGGTCGAGGTCGCTGACCCCGGTCCCGGGGAGGTTCGCATCCGTCACGTCGCCGTAGGCCTGAACTACGCCGACACCTATTTCCGCAATGGAACCTATCCGATCCCGCTGCCCAACGGCATCGGCGTGGAGGCTTCGGGTGTGGTCGTGGCGGTGGGCGAGGGCGTGAGCAATGTCGCCCTGGGCGACCGCGTGACCTACACCGGCTTCGTCAACACCCTCGGCGCCTACAGCACCGAGCGCCTGGTGCCGGCGGCTCCGCTGATCAAGCTGCCCGAGACCATCGCCTTCGAGACCGCCGCCGCCATGACCATGCGCGGCCTGACGTCCGCCTACCTGATGCGCCGCATCCATGACTTCAAGGAAGGCGACAGCATCCTCCTGCACGCCGCCGCAGGTGGCGTGGGCCTGATCGTCTCGCAGTGGGCCAAGTTGCTCGGCCTGACCGTGATCGGCACCGTCTCCACCGAGGCCAAGGCCGAGGTGGCTCGCGCCCACGGCTGCGACCACGTGATCAACTACAGCGACGAAGACATCGCCAAGCGCGTGCGTGAGCTGACCGGCGGACGCGGCGTGGACGTGGTCTTCGACAGCGTCGGCAAGAACACTTTCATGGCCTCCCTGGACTCGCTCAAGCGCCGTGGCCTGCTGGTCTGTGTCGGCACCGCCTCCGGTCCGATCCCGGCTTTCGATCCGGTGCTGCTGGCGATGAAGGGTTCGCTGTTCATCACCCGTCCGGCCCTGGCCGACTACATCGCCGACCCGGCCGAAAAGGCCGACCTGGTGGGCGAACTGTTCGACCACGTCGGCAACGGGCGCATCCGTATCGACATCAACCAGCACTACGCGCTGGAGGATGCGGTCCAGGCCCATCGGGACCTGGAGTCGCGCAAGACCACCGGTTCTTCGATCTTCGTCATTTGAGGGCGCGGCCATGAAAGTCGAGCAACTGACCTGTGCCATCGGCGCTGAACTCAGTGGGGTGAACCTGGGCGATGCCGCCCGCGACGACGGCCTGTTCGCAGAGATCAAGGCGCTGCTGCTCCAGCACAAGGTGCTGTTCCTGCGCGACCAGGACATCAGCCGTGCCGAGCATGTGGCCTTCGCCCGTCGCTTCGGCGAGCTGGAAGACCATCCGGTGGCCGGCAGCGACCCGGAGCACC
>NZ_JBHZGN010000048.1:0-12844 GCF_049334135.1 Metapseudomonas cellulosilytica
GAGCGCTCCATGCCCCGCCTGCGCACGTTGTTCTTCTGCGAGGGCCTGGGGGATGAGCCGAATTGGACAGGGCCTGTCGGACGTCTGTCGCTCGAGGAATTGCAGCGGCAGATCCCCGACTTCAAAGCGCGGGAAGTCTTCACCTGCGGCCCGAAAGGTTACATGGATGCGACCAAGGCTTTGCTGGAGCGTGGCGGCTTCGACCTGGGTCGTTACCACCAGGAAAGCTTCGATATCAATGCCGAAGTCAGTGTCCAGCCGGTGCCAGCGGAATCTGCGCCCGGCCAGGATCAGGATACGTTCACCGTGCACCTGGCACGTTCCGGCAAGACGTTCACCATGAGTGCAGAGCAGACCGTGCTCACAGCAGCGAAGAAGGCCGGGGCCGTGGTCCCCTCCTCTTGCAGCCAAGGCGTGTGCGGCACCTGCAAGACCTCCATCCTGGAAGGTACCGTCGAGATGAAGCACAACGGTGGCATCCGCCAGCGTGAGATCGACAAAGGGTTGCGCTTGCTGTGCTGTAGCAGGCCGACCTCGGACTTGGTCATCGACCTCTAACCCTGACGCCAATGGCATTGCGTCCTACAAGGCGGCTGCGAGTGCAAAATATCTCGACAGCCGCCTTTCAAAAGCCATCCATGGCCGTATCCCTGGCAGATGCCGACGATACTCCATCCACTCAGTGGTTGTAGGCCCGCTCGTTGTGCTCACCGAGGTCCAGGCCGAGTTCTTCCACCGACTCATCGGCGCGCAGGCCCACCAGGCGGTCGGTGACCTTGAGGATCAGCCAGCTCAGCACGAAGCAGTAGACGAAGGTGACCAGCACCCCTTTGGTCTGCGCCCAGACCTGGGCGCCCAGGCTGCTGCCCTCTACGAAGCCACCCAGCTCCGGCACGCAGAACACGCCGGTCAGGATGGCGCCGACCATGCCGCCGACCCCATGCAGGCCGAATACGTCCAGGCTGTCGTCATAACCCAGTCGCTTCTTCAGCACATTGACGCTGAGGTAGCAGCACACGCCGCTCAGCAGGCCAATCGCCAGGGCGCCACCGGGGCCAACGTAGGCGCAGGCCGGGGTAATGCCCACCAGTCCAGCCAAGGCTCCGCTCGCCAGGCCCAAGGCGCTGGGACGCCCCGCCTTGATCCACTCGCTGAACATCCAGCCGAGGATGCCGGCGCAGGCACCTAGCTGGGTGTTGAGCATGGCGATGCCCGAGGTGCCGCTGACCCCCACGCCGGAACCGACGTTGAAGCCGAACCAGCCCACCCAGAGCATGGCTGCGCCGGTCATGGTCAGACTGAGGTTGTGCGGCGGCATCGGCGCATCGGGATAACCCTTGCGCTTGCCGAGCAGCAGACAGGCGGCGAGCGCAGCCACACCGGCGTTGATGTGCACCGCGGTACCGCCGGCGAAGTCCAGCACACCCCAGTTGTGCATCAACGCGCCCGGCCCGCCCTAGACCATGTGCGCTAGGGGCGCATAGACGAAGGTGAACCAGAGGGCCATGAAGATCAGTGCGGCAGAGAACTTCATGCGTTCGGCGAAGGCACCGGCAATCAGCGCCGGGGTGATGATCGCGAAGGTCATCTGGAAGGTGATGAACACGCCTTCGGGGATGCCCAACACCAGGCTGTCCGGGGTCAGCCCGGCAAGCATCGTGCGGGACAGGCCGCCAACGAAGCTGTTGAGGGTCACCTCCCCCGCCTCCATCCCGGTGGTATCCACTACCAGGCTATAGCCGTAGATAACCCAGAGCACGCCCACCAGCCCGGCGATGCCGAAGCACTGGGTAAAGAGCGAGAGCATGTTCTTGGCGCGCACCAGGCCGCCATAGAACAGCGCGAGACCAGGCAGGCACATGAACAGCACGAGGGCGGTGGCGGTGATCATCCAGGCGCTGGCACCGGTGTCCAGCGGCGCATCGGCTGCCATTGCCAAGGGTGAAATTAGCGTCAGGGCACAGAGCCCGGAGAGAGTCATTCCTTTAGCACGATTAACCATTGCAAGACTCCTGAGGAGGATGAGCAGGGATTGTCGTGGCAGCTTCCAAAGTCAGGTTCAAACAGGATGGACACCGGCGTCGCGCCGGGTTCAGGTATCGGGCCCTCGCTTTGGCCTCTCGGGATGACGAAGCGCCCTGACCGCTTTCGTGGACAGGGCGTCGTCCTTCGTACTGAGTCAGCTCAATACTGCTGACCTGGAATCCAACTGGTTCCGGCCAGCGGCACCCGCGCCATCGCGGCGGCTTCCACAGTCAGCGCCACCAGGTCCTCGGGGTCGAGGTTGTGCAGGTGGGACTTGCCGCAGGCCCGCGCCATAGTCTGGGCTTCCAGCACCAGTACGCGCAGATAGTTGGCCAGGCGGCGGCCGGCTTCCACCGGGTCCAGGCGCTTGGACAGTTCGGGGTCCTGGGTGGTGATGCCCGCCGGGTCGCGGCCGTTCTGCCAGTCGTCGTAGTAGCCGGCGGCGGAGCCGATCTTCTTCAGTTCCTCATCCAGGCGCGGATGGTTGTCGCCCAGCGCTACCAGGGCAGCGGTGCCGATGGCGACGGCGTCGGCCCCCAGTGCCATGGCCTTGGCCACGTCAGCGCCGTTGCGGATGCCACCGGAGACGATCAGTTGCACCTTGCGATGCATGCCCATCTCCTGCAGCGCCTGCACGGCTTGCGGAATGGCCGGGAGGATCGGGATGCCCACATGCTCGATGAACACTTCCTGGGTGGCCGCGGTGCCGCCCTGCATGCCGTCGAGGACGATCACGTCGGCACCGGCCTTCACCGCCAGCTTGACGTCGTAGTACGGGCGGCTGGCGCCGATCTTCACGTAGATGGGCTTTTCCCAGTCGGTGATCTCGCGCAGCTCGGCGATCTTGATCGCCAGGTCGTCCGGGCCGGTCCAGTCCGGATGGCGGCAGGCGCTGCGCTGGTCGACGCCGATCGGCAGGGTGCGCATACCGGCGACGCGCTCGGTCACCTTCATGCCCAGCAGCATGCCGCCGCCGCCCGGCTTGGCGCCCTGGCCGAGGACGATCTCGATGGCGTCGGCCTTGCGCAGGTCATCCGGATTCATGCCATAGCGCGACGGCAGGTACTGATACACCAGGTGTTGCGACTGGCCGCGCTCTTCCGGGGTCATGCCGCCGTCACCGGTGGTGGTGCTGGTGCCGGCGATACTGGCGCCACGGCCGAGGGCTTCCTTGGCGTTGGCGGACAGCGCGCCGAAGCTCATGCCGGCGATGGTCACCGGGATCTTCAGGTGGATCGGCTTTTTGGCGAAGCGGGTGCCGAGCACGACGTCGGTGCCACACTTCTCGCGATAGCCTTCCAGCGGGTAGCGGGACACGGAAGCGCCGAGCAGCAGTAGGTCGTCAAAGTGCGGCAGCTTGCGCTTGGTGCCGCCGCCACGGATGTCATAGATGCCGGTTTCGGCGGCACGCTGGATTTCCTGGATGGTCAGGCGGTCGAAGGTGGCGGACTCGCGCAGCACCGGAGTGTGTTTTTCGCTCATAAGATTGTCCTCGCTGCGGATCAGTACGCGGAAGCGTTGTCGACTTTGAAGTTGTACAGCTGGCGAGCCGAGCCGTAGCGCTTGAAGCTGGCCGGGTCTTCGTTGAAACCGGCGAGGTCGAGCAGTTCCTTCAGCTCTTCCAGGTGCTCGGCACGCATCTCTTTCTCGATACAGTCCGAACCCAGGGACTTCACGGTGCCCTTCACGTAGATGCGGGTTTCGTAGAGCGAATCGCCCAGAGCGTCGCCGGCATCGCCGCACACCACCAGACGCCCGGCCTGGGCCATGAAGCAGCTCATGTGGCCGATGCTGCCGCCGACAACGATGTCGACGCCCTTCATCGAGATGCCGCAACGTGCGCCGGCATCGCCTTCGATCACCAGCAGGCCGCCGTGGGCGGTGGCACCGGCGGCCTGGGAAGCACTGCCCTTCACCCGCACCGAGCCGGACATCATGTTCTCGGCCACGCCGACGCCGACGTTGCCGTGCACTGTGATGGCGGCCTTCTGGTTCATGCCTGCGCAGTAGTAGCCGGCATGGCCCTGGATATCGATGCTCACGGCCTGGTTCACGCCAACAGCCAGGTTGTGTTTGCCGTCCGGGTGGGCGACCACCCACTCGCGATCCTGCACGTCGCCGTGCAGGGCCTGGTTCAGTTCACGCACCGAGGCAGTGGAAAGATCAACGGTTTTCATAGTTCAGCTCCTCAGGCGCGTTCCCAGATGTACATGGTGGCGGGTTCGGGTTCCCAGACTTTTGCTTTATCGATGCCCGGCAGGCTGGCCAGAGCCTGGTACTCCGAGGCCATGGCCACGTAGTCGTCGGTCTCGGCAAGGATTGCCGGTTTGCAGGCGATCGGGTCGCGGATCACCGCGAAGCCGTTGCGGGTGCCGATGGCAAAGGTGAAGAAGCCGTCGAGGTCTTCCAGGGAGTGGTCCAACGCCTCCTTCAGGCTGTCGCCCTGTTGTAGGCGCCAGGTCAGATAGCCGGCAGCGACTTCGGTGTCGTTCTCGGTTTCGAAAGTGATGCCCTCGCGCTTGAGTTCCTGGCGCAGGCGTGAGTGGTTGGACAGCGAGCCGTTGTGCACCAGGCAGAGGTCGGCGCCGGTGGAGAACGGGTGGCTGCCTTCCATGGTCACCGCGCTTTCGGTGGCCATGCGGGTGTGGCCGATGATGTGGCTGCCCTTCATCTTGCCGAGGCCAAAGCGCTCGGAAATTTCTTTCGGCAGGCCCATGCCCTTGAGGATTTCGATGCTTTGGCCGGCGCTCATGATGCGCACGTCGGGGGCGAGATCAGCGAGGGCGGCACGCACACGCTCTTCCTCGCAGTTGACCTTGAGTACTGCGGCGCTAGCGTTCTGGAACCAGTCGAGGGAGCAGCCGAGGCGGCCTTCGAGGGCACTCATCAGGTGTTTCCAACCGAAAGCGGCCTCTTTGGCCTGCAGGGTCAGCTTGACCCAGCCGTCGGCCACTTCATCGCCGTAGATGGCGAAGCCGGCGCTGTCCGGACCACGGTCGGTCATGGCTTCCAGCATGGGTTCGAACAGTTTGCCGAGCTGGCCTTCCAGCTCGGGCTTCTTCAGGTAAAGACCTACGATTCCGCACATGGCGTGTCTCCTTGGGGCAGGTAAATGGGTGAAGCGGTGTCAGAAAAATTCGGTGTAGCGCTGGACTTCCCAGTCGGAGACGTGGCGGCTGTATTCCACCCACTCCATACGTTTCTGCTTGATAAACTCGTCGACGATCTGTGGACCAAGCACCTCGCGGAACAACGGGTCGGCTTCCAGGGCGTCAGTGGCCTCCTTAAGCGACTGCGGCAGCGTCTTGATGCCGCGCGCGGCGATCTCTTCGAAACTCAGGTTGTAGAGGTTCTCGTTGCACACAGTGTCCGGCTCCAACTGGCGATCGATGCCGTCGAGGCCGGCGGCGATGATCGCGGCGCTGACCAGGTACGGGTTGCAACCGGCATCCGGCAGGCGGAACTCCAGGCGGCCATACGGCACGCGCACCATGGCCGAGCGGTTGTTGGCACCGAAGGCGATGAAGGCCGGTGCCCAGGTGGCGCCGGACAGTGAGCGCCCCACCACCAGGCGCTTGTAGGAGTTCACCGTGGGCGCGGCGAAGGCGCACAGGGCCGGGCCGTGGGCCAGTAGGCCGGCGGCGAAGTGATAGGCCAGTTTCGACAGGCCCATGCCACTGGGGTCATTCGGGTCGTGGAAGAGGTTCTTGTTGCTGGCGCTGGCAATCGACAGGTGGAAGTGCATGCCGTTGCCGGCGCGCTTCGGATCGGGCTTGGGCATGAAGGAGCAGATCATGCCCATGTCGTTGGCGATCTCGCCGGCGGCCATGCGGAAGAAGGTGAAGCGATCCGCCGACTCCATGGCGTCGCTGTAGGTGTAGTTGATCTCGAACTGGCCGTTCGCGTCCTCGTGGTCGATCTGGTAGATGTCGAAGCCCACCGGTTGCAGCGCTTCGGTCAGGCGCTCGAGGAACTCGCGGGAGCGCGACAGGCCCTTGTAGTCGTAGCAGGGCTTGTCGAGATTGTCGGTGGCGTCGACCAGTTGCAGCTTGCCGCTGGCATCGCGGCGGAACAGGCTGAATTCCGGCTCCAGACCAGTATTCAGGGTCCAGCCCTTGTCGGAGAGGCGCTGGACTTGTTGTTGCAGCACATAGCGGGTGTCGTAGGCCCAGGGTTTGCCTTCCACATGGCCGATGCACACCACCCGGCCATAGCCCGGCTGCCAGGGCACGGGAATCAGCGTGGAGAGGTCGCCACGGGCCATGAAGTCCGGTCCATGGGGCTCCATGCCCATGCCGCAGATGGCGAAGCCAGCGAACCCGGCGCCATCTTCGGCCACCGCCTTGAGGCCGGTGACCGGCACGGATTTGGTCTTCGCGGCGCCATGGATATCGACGAACTGGGCCAGCACGTACTTGATGCCATGCTGGTCGATGATGCGCTGCGTTTCAGTTGGCAACATGAGTCTTCACTCCTGGAAAAGGGCAAGGCGGTTGTTGGATGGCAGGCGATCAAGGAGAGGGCGGCGCACGACTGCCACCGGGATCCGGATCGTCTGAAGGAGTAGGTGGCGGCCGGGCTTTGTCATTGAATTCCACTGAGGAAATTTAGTTTCCCCTCAGGAATGCAAGCGGCTTGCCAATCTGGAATGTGTCAGGAGAAATGGCTCGGTTTTGCGCCGAGCTTCTGTTTATATGGGAATATGAATTTCACTGCAGGAAAGCAGTCGCTCACGCTTGAGGTGACCGATGGGTTTTGTTCTTTCCTGGTGCGAAAAATAATTTCATGAACTGAAATCGTGCAGGACAGCCACCCATGACCAACGAGACCCTACCCCGCCTCCGCCTGGAGCAGTACCTAGGCATGCAGATCAAACGCGAGCGACAAGCGCAGGAGCTGAAGCTGGCGGACGTGGCGCGTATCGCCGGCATCAGTCAGGGGATGCTGAGCAAGATCGAAAACGCTCAGGTCTCCACCAGCTTGGACACCCTGAGCCGCCTCTGCGACGTGCTGGGCATGCCGATGTCCAAGTTGTTCAGCCAGTACGACCAACCCGACGGCAACGCCATCTTGGTGAAGTCCGGCGAAGGCATGGAAGTGGTCCGCCGCGGCACCGAGAAGGGCCACACCTACCACCTGCTAAACCACACCCGTGGGCCGAAGAAAAACTTCGAGGCCTACATGGTAAGCATGGACGACGCCAGCGAGGAGTTCCCGACCTTCGCCCACCCCGGCACCGAGTTCCTTCATCTGCTGGAGGGCGAACTGGTGTACCGCCACGGCAACCAGCTCTACCACATGCAAGCCGGCGATAGCCTGACCTTCGACGGCGACGTGCCCCACGGGCCGGAGAAGCTGCTGCAGGTGCCGATCAAATTGCTGTCGGTGATGAACTACGGGAATGAGTGAGAGCGCTTGCATCCCGAACGGCAACATTCCGCCAGGCCATACTGCCCTCCCCCCTATCCTGAAGACAGAGCGGTGACCCGTGCCGGCACCGCCCTACCCCGGACTCGTGCCCTGTAGGGGCGAATTCATTCGCCAGGCAGTCCGCAGGGTTGCCGTAGGATTGGCTTCAGTCCACCGGCTGCCCTGCAAATCTCGACCTCTGCTGCACCTCATCGAAACTTTCCTGCCACGATAAAAAATTTCCCAACAGGCTAGACCTGCACTCGCACTTCGCCTATAAAAGCGCCAAGGGAAACTTTTATTCCCATCAGTAAAAATAGCTTCACAGATAAAACCCCGCTTCATCCTTGAAGATTTTCGCCCTGCGATGCGCTGCCGCCATTCCAACAGAGGACCAGACATGCAACACGCCACCAGCCACTACATCCTCAAGATCAGTTGCCCGGCCACGTCCGGCATCGTCGCGGCGGTGACCACCTACCTGGCGGACAAGGGTTGCTACATCAGCGAGATGTCGCAGTTCGACGACGACACCAGCGGCCGATTCTTCATGCGCGCCGTATTCCGCTTCAACGACCAGTACGACGGCGATATCGAAGAGGTCGAGCAGGGCTTCGACGCAGTCGCCCGCCGCTTCGACATGGAGTGGACCCTGCACAGTACCGTCCAACCCATGCGCGTGCTGCTGATGGTGAGCAAGTACGACCACTGCCTGTCCGATCTGCTCTACCGCCACCAGAAAGGTGAGATGGACATGCAGATCACCGCAATCGTTTCCAACCACCTTGACCTGCGCGCCATGGCCGAACGCGAGGGCATCCGCTTCATCTACCTGCCGGTCACCAAGGACACCAAGGCCCAGCAGGAAGCCGCGCTGATGAAGATTGTCGATGAAACGCAGACTGAACTGGTGGTACTCGCCCGCTACATGCAGATCCTCTCCGACGACCTGTGCAGGCAACTCTCGGGCCGAGCCATCAACATCCACCACTCCTTCCTCCCCGGCTTCAAGGGCGCCAAGCCCTACCACCAGGCCTATGAGCGCGGCGTGAAGCTGATTGGCGCCACCGCGCACTACGTCACCTCGGACCTCGATGAAGGCCCGATCATCGAGCAGGAAGTGCAGCGCGTGGATCACGCCTACCTGCCTGACGATCTGGTGGCAGTGGGTCGTGACACCGAAACCGTGGCCCTGTCCAAGGCGGTGAAGTACCACCTGGAACACCGCGTCTTCCTCAATGGCGACCGCACGGTGATCTTCCGGTGAAAACTCAAGCTCCCATCAAACTGATCGATGGCAAGGCCGCCGCTAATCGCGTGCTAGCCGAAGTGGCCGAGGACGTACGCGAGATGAAAGCCGCCGGCATCGCCCCGGCCCTGGCAGTGGTGCTGGTCGGCCAAGATCCAGCTAGCCAGGTCTACGTGCGCAACAAGGTACTGCGCGCCGAGGAATGCGGCATCCGCTCCCTGGAACACAAGCTCCCGACGGACACCGCCGAAGCTGATCTGCTGGCGCTGATCCATAGCCTCAACGCCGACGACAGTGTCCACGGCATCCTCGTGCAATTGCCGCTGCCGCCGCACATCGACGAGGCCCGCGTACTGCAGGCCATCGATCCGCTCAAGGATGTCGATGGCTTCCACGCCGAGAACGTCGGCGGCCTCAGCCAGGGCCGCGAGGTGCTCACCCCCTGTACCCCGGCCGGTTGCCTGCGCCTGCTGCAGGACACCTGCGGCGATCTCACCGGCAAGCACGCAGTGGTGATCGGCCGTTCCAATATCGTCGGCAAGCCCATGGCCGCTTTGCTGCTGAAGGCCCATTGCTCGGTGACTGTGGTGCATTCGAAGAGCGCCAACCTGCGCGTGCTCTGCCGCCAAGCCGACATCGTCGTCGCTGCCGTCGGCCGTCCTCGCCTGGTGGATGCCGACTGGCTGAAGCCCGGCGCGGTAGTGATCGACGTCGGCATCAACCGCATCGAGGAAGGCGGCCGCTCGAAGCTCGTCGGTGATGTCGACTTCGACTCCGCCCTCGCCAAGGCCGCCGCCATCACCCCGGTTCCCGGCGGCGTCGGCCCCATGACCATCGCCTTCCTGATGAAGAACACCCTGGCCGCGGCGCGCCTCCAGCACCCGGCACCCATCACCCTTGCCCAGCTCCCGGAGGCGCCATGCCCTTCAATCTCCTGAAATACGGCCTGAGCTCCGAATACCCGGTCGAGGTAGACCTGCCGCCGCCCACCGAACTCAAGCCGTCCTACGACGTGGTCGTCATCGGCGGCGGCGGCCACGGCCTGGCCATCGCCTATTACCTCTCGAAGTACCACGGCATCACCAATGTCGCGGTGCTGGAGAAGTCCTACCTCGGCGGCGGCAACACCGCGCGCAACACGGCGGTGATCCGTTCCAACTACCTCACCTCCGAAGGCGTGCGCTTCTACGCCGAGTCGGTGAAGCTGTTCCAGAACCTCTCCAACGAGTTCGACTTCAACATCATGTATTCCGAGCGCGGCCAGCTCACCCTGGCGCACACGGATGCCACGGTGCGCGCCTTCCGCCAGCGCGCCGAAGTGAACAAGCACTTCGGGGGCCGCACCGAGATGATCGACCGCCAGCAGATCCACGAACTGGTACCGACCCTCAACCTCGACCCCGGCCACCTGCCGGTGCTCGCCGGCCTCTGGCACATCGACGGCGCCACCGCCCGCCACGACGCCGTGGCCTGGGGCTACGCCAAGCAGGCGGCCAAGCGCGGGGTGGAAATCCACCAGCTCACCGAAGTGCAGGACCTGGTGATCGAAAACGGCCGCATCACCGCCCTGAAGACCAATCGCGGCACGGTGAAATGCGGTTGCGCGGTGCAGGCCATCGCCGGTCACAGCTCGCTGATGCTAGCCAAGGCGGGCATCCGCGCGCCGATCCACACCTACCCGCTGCAGGCGATGGTGACCCAGCCGTTCAAGCCTTTCCTCGACCCGCTGGTGAGTTCCTCCGCCCTGCACTGCTATGTGCAGCAGACCAGCCGTGGCGAGATTGTCTTCGGTGGCGGTTCCGACCCCTATCCGCTGTACAACACCCGCTCGACCCTGGACCTGAAGGAAAGCCTGCTGGCCCACGCCATCGAGATGTTCCCCTTCATGGCCAACGCCAAGCTGATGCGCCAGTGGGCGGGCATCACCGACATGACCCCGGACTACAGCCCGATCATGGGCCTGTCGCCAGTGCAGAACTATTACCTCGACGCCGGCTGGGGCACTTGGGGTTTCAAGTCCACGCCCATCTGCGGCAAGACCATGGCCGAACTGGTGGCCAGCGGCGGCAAGGTGCCGGACCTGATCAAGCCCTTTGCCCTGGCGCGTTTCAGCACGTTCCAGCAGGTCAACGAAATGGGCGCCACGGCAGCGAGTCACTAAGGGAAACCACCATGAAGATCATGCACTGTCCGCTCAACGGCCCCCGAAACATCAGCGAATTCACCTACGGCGGCGAGTTCAAGCAGATGCCCGATCCGGCCACCTGCACTGACGCTGAATGGGCCGACTACGTGTTTAACAGCGACAACGCCGCCGGCGTGGTGCGCGAGTGGTGGATGCACAACGCCTCCAGCTACTGGTTCCTCGCCGAACGCCACACGGTCACCGACCAGATCATTCGCACCTTCGACCCGAAGGAACTCTTCACCCAGCGGGTCGAATTCGCTCCGCACACCCAGGAGATCGTCGGATGAGCCAGCCCAGCCGCCTCCCCGCACCCATGGGCCTGCTGATCGACCGCGACCAGCCACTGGCCTTCGATTTCGACGGCACCGCCTACCAGGGTTTTGCTGGCGACAGCATCGCCAGTGCTCTGCTCGCCAACGGCCGCTGGCTGCTCTCGCGCTCGTTCAAGTACCACCGCCCGCGTGGTCCGCTGACCATGGCGGGGCAGGATGCCAATACCCTGGTGCAACTGCCGGACGAGCCCAACGTGCTGGCCGATACCCAGCTGATTCGCCCGGGTCTCAGCGTCACCGGGCAGAACTTCAACGGCTCGCTGAACAACGACCGCGACGCCTACCTCGGCAAGTTTTCGAAGTTTATGCCGGTAGGTTTCTACTACCGTTCCTTCTACAAGCCCAAGGGCATGTGGAAGGTATGGGAGCCGCTGATTCGCAAGAAGGCCGGTCTCGGCGTACTCGACCTGAAGTTCAAGCCGCAGTACTACGACAAGGCGTACCTATTCGTCGACGTCGCCATCATCGGCGCCGGCCCTGCCGGCCTCTCCGCCGCACTCACTGCTGCCAATGCCGGCGCCAAGGTACTGCTGGTCGAGCAGCAGCCGGTACTCGGCGGCTCGCTGACCTACGCACGCTTCGACGTGGAAGGCCGTCGCGCCGATAGCCTGCGCCGCGAACTGGTCGCTGCAGTGGAAGGCCACGCCAATATCCAGGTGCTGAAGGAAGCCACCTGCAATGCCTGGTTCACCGAGAACTATCTGCCGGTCATTCAGGGTCGCCGCATGTACAAGGTGCGCGCGAAGCAGTGCATCGTCAGCGCCGGTTCCTTCGACCAGCCGGTGGTGTTCCGCAACAACGACCTGCCCGGCGTCATGCTCGCCAGCGCTGCCCAGCGCCTGATGAAATTGTATGCCGTGAAACCCGGTAAACGCGCCGTGGTGCTCACCGGCAACGACGACGGCTACCTCGCTGCCCTCGACCTCGCCGAGCAGGGCGTTCAAGTCGCGGCCCTGGTGGACATGCGCCAGCAGCCGGCTGACGCAACCCTCCAGACTGCCGTGGAAAGGCAGGGCATTCCTTGCCACCTGGGCAGCACCGTCTATGAAGCGCTGCATGAGAAAGGCATGCGCCATGTCAGCGGTGTAGACATCCGCCGCATCACCGCCCAGGGTCAGGTGGGTGACCGGGGTCTTCAGCTCTCTTGCGACCTGCTGTGCATGTCCGCTGGCTACATGCCGGTCTACCAGTTGCTCTGCCAGGCGGGTGGCAAGCTGGCTTACGACGAGCAACGCGCCGAGTTCGCCATCAGTGGCCTGCCAGAGAGCCTCGTCATCGCCGGCTCGGTGAGCGGTCGTCACAACCTGGACAACGTGCTGCTGGATGGCGCGCGTGTCGCCTCACGTGCCGCTGCAGCGCTGGGATTGAACGCCAGTATCGGTGAAGCAGCCTTCATCCGCGAGACACGGGTCAACTTCGACTGGCCGATCTTCCCCCATCCTAAAGGCAAGGATTTCGTCGACTTCGACGAAGACCTGCAGGTGCGCGACATCGTCAACGCCACCCGTATCGGCTACCGCGACGTGCAACTGGTGAAGCGCTTCTCCACCGTCGGTATGGGCCCGTCCCAGGGCCGCCACTCGGCGCTGCCCACCGCACGCCTGGTCGCCCAGGCCACCCGCCGCAGCATCAGCGAAACCG
>NZ_JBHZGN010000049.1:0-10788 GCF_049334135.1 Metapseudomonas cellulosilytica
CTCCTCCCCCCCCCCCCCCCCCCCCCCCCCCCGGGCCCCCGGAGCAACGATGGAGCGAGGGAAACGCAGTAACAGCCGAAGGCTGGTCACCCCGGCGCAGCCGGGCCGGATGCAGGGGCAAGCGTTTTGGTTTCTTTTGGGTGGTGCGGCATTCCGACGACTGCCAAAAGAGACTCGCCGGGAGGCGAAACAGGGACTCGCCGTTCGCTCGATAATCAGCTTGGCTCAGGACCCTCTAGCAACATTTAACGCAGACATAGCCAATGAATTCGCCCCTGCAGGGAAATCACCCCAGGTGGCGGGGGTGATCAGGTCAATCCGCCTCCAGCGGCCTGCCCCCCAGCAGCTTCAACCAAAGCGCCACCACCTCCGCCAGTTCCGCCCGCAATACCTGCGGCGCCGGCAGTTCCATGCGCTGGTAAGCGGGCAGCCTGGCCAGGCGCTCATCATTGCGGGGTTCTTCCAGCAACTGGCCGGCCACCTGCACCACATCCGCCAGGTCCACCGGACCCTTGTGCTGGCGGCACCAGTCGCGGCGCAGGCGTGCGCAATCCTGCAGGGCGACGGGCAGTTTCCAGGCGCTCAGCAGCAGCACGCCCAGCTCGGCGGAAAGCTGCTCGCAGAGGCGCTGCAGGTCGACCTCCAGGCGCGACACCTGAGGCCACTGGTGCAGCTCCTTCAGCAGCGGCAGGCTGCCGACATCCTGCAGCAGGCCTGCCAGCAGGGCATCCTCCTCTTTCAGGTGGGGCAGGTGCTGGGCCAGGCCGGCGCTGAAGGCGGCCCGTTGCAGGCTGAGGCTCCAGCGCTTGTTGAAGACTTTCTGCAAGCTCGGCTCGCTGCCGTCGAACAGTTGCCTCAGCTCGAAGGCCAGTACCAGGTTGGCCAGGCGTCGCCCGTCCAGTTGCTGCACCACATCCAGCAGTCTGGAACCCGACTTGATATGGCCGAGCAAGGGCAGGGCGGCGAACCGCATCAGGCGTTCAGCCAGGGCGGGGGAGCTATCCAGAAGTGCGCTGATGTTCTTTTGCGAAGGCTCGTCGGTCGCCAGCAGGCGGCGCAGGTGCCGGGAGGTTTCCGGCATTGGCGGCAGGGCGCCCGGGTCCTTGAGGAAGCGCTCGTAGAGCGCAAGTTTCACGGCGTCGTGGCGATTGTCCATGCGGGCGGGTTCCAGGTGTCCTTGATTGACAAGGGTAGTGGGCATTTCTTAGGGTGCCCGACCATCGGGCGGGAAGCGCCCCGGCAACCGCCATGGAACAGAATGAGCAATGACTGAAAGCGAAGACCGGATCAAGCTCGAAGAGAGCTGGAAAGAAGCCCTGCGGGAAGAATTCGACAAGCCCTACATGAAGGCCCTGGGGGATTTCCTGCGCCAGGAAAAGGCCGCGGGCAAGGTGATCTTCCCGCCGGGGCCGCTGATCTTCAATGCGCTGAACTCGACGCCGCTGGACCAGGTGAAGGTCGTCATCATCGGCCAGGACCCCTACCACGGCCCAGGCCAGGCCCACGGCCTGTGCTTCTCGGTGCAGCCGGGCGTGCCGGCGCCGCCGTCCTTGCAGAACATCTACAAGGAACTCAAGCGCGACCTGAACATCGAGATTCCGTCCCACGGCTATCTGCAGTCCTGGGCGGAGCAGGGCGTGCTGCTGCTCAACACCTCCCTCACGGTCGAGCAGGCGCGTGCCGGTTCCCACGCGGCGGCCGGCTGGCACCATTTCACCGATCGGGTGATCCAGGTCGTCAGCGAGCAGCGTCCGCGCCTGGTGTTCCTGCTCTGGGGCTCCCACGCCCAGGGCAAGGAGCGGCTGATCGACCCCACCAAGCACCTGATCCTGAAATCGGCGCATCCGTCGCCGCTCTCGGCCTACCGGGGATTCCTCGGCAATGGCCATTTCAGCCGCTGCAACAAGTTCCTCGCCCAGCATGGGTTGCAGCCCATCGATTGGCGCCTGCCCGAGGCCTGAGCACCCGGGCGCCTAGCGCGGGTAGCAATCGAGCCCCTTGAGGTCCTCTGCCATTTCGCCGATACGCTCGCGCAGTGCGCTGCGCTGGCGTTGGTCGGCGCTGTTGAACAGGTCGGCCAGCAGCTGCGCCAGGGCCTGTTCCGACGCGGGGTAGGCCTTGCGGTAGGCGGGCGCCCAATGGGACTCGGGCTGTTGCAGCAAGGATGTCAGGCGTTGCGGGAAGTCCGGCCCATGGCGGCCATAGAGGGTATTGCGCAGCTCCTTCTGCCAGCTGTCCCGGTTCTCCGCCCAAACCCGGTTGTAGTCG
This sequence comes from Metapseudomonas cellulosilytica, assembly GCF_049334135.1. NCBI lineage: Bacteria > Pseudomonadati > Pseudomonadota > Gammaproteobacteria > Pseudomonadales > Pseudomonadaceae > Metapseudomonas > Metapseudomonas cellulosilytica. The sequence continues at coordinate 2,269 of NZ_JBHZGN010000049.1, forward strand.
CCCTGGGACCTGGCCCAAGTGTCGATGCGTGCCTGCTGGCTGGGTCGCAGCGGTCCTAGCCAGTCTTCGACCCGCTCGCGCATGCGCTGGGCCCGTGCCGCGACCTGGTCCTTCACCGACGGGGCGACGTGTTCGGCGCGCAGCTCGGCGTTGCGCTCATCCATGGCCACGTAGAGTTCGCCCATCTGTTGGGGGGACAGGCTTTGGGCCAGGCCCAGTACCGTGGGCGTGATCTCCACCGCGACGTCCTGCAGGGCGTCGCGCACCTGGCTGAACTGGCCGCGCAGGTCCGTCGCCGTCAGCGTCGGCTGCTGGCTGAGCTTGTCCAGTTGTTCCAGCCAGGCGATGTAACCAGGCAGCTGGGTACGGCAGTGCCAGGAAAGATGCTTCTCGAGGCGTGGTTCCAGCCAGCGCTTCTGCCCGTCGTCGAGGCTGACGTAGTTGCTGATCCACCAGGGGATCACCAGGTCGAGGTTGCGGTAGGCCAGGTCGAGGCGGCTGCAGGCGGCCAGCAGGAGGGCAGCGACGAGCAGCAAGGCACGAAAAGGGGCGATGCGTCCGGACATGGCTGGCGTCCCTGGCGGCGATCGGATAGGGGAGAGCATAGGCCGGGATGTGTGCGCCGCCGGTAAAAAAAGCCCGCACGAGGCGGGCTAAGCGTGGGTCTTTTGCTTCTGCCAGCGGCGGAACACCGGCTCGGCGAGGAACAGCACCAGAAGCAGTCGCAATACCTGCAGCGCGGTGACCAGGGGCACCGATAACTGCAGGGCCTCGGCGGTGAGGCTGAGTTCGGCGATGCCTCCGGGCATCATGCCGAGCATCAGCGAGCGGTGGTCGAGTCCGTCCAGCCAGCCGAGCAGTTCGGCCGCCACGGCGGCGAAGGCCATGCCCAGTGTGGTGGCCAGCAGAGTGCGGGCGATGAAGGAAGGTGCGCGGCGGAAGAAGGCGCGGTCGAAATGGCAGCCCAGGGCGCTGCCGATCAGCCACTGGCCGAGCTGGCTGGCGCCTTGTGGCAGGCCCAGTTGCAGATCGAAACCGATGCTCATGGCCGCGCTCACCAGCAGCGGTCCGATCAGCCAGGGATTGGGCTGGTGGAAGCGTTGCATGAGGGTGGCCAGCAGCGCGCCGCCGACCAGCAGCAGGGCCAGCCAGCCCCAGTCCACCTGCGCTGCCTGGTGCTGCACGGCGGGGACGCCGACGAACAACTGAAACAGCGCCGGCACGCTGAGCACCACCAGCAGCAGGCGCAGGCTCTGGCCGGCGGCGACACGGCTGAGCACCGCGCCGTTGCGCTGGCCGAGGTTGACCATCTCGCTGGCGCCGCCCGGCATGCTGGCGAAGAACGCGGTGGCGCGGTCCTCGCCGCTGCGCAGCATCAGGCTGATGCCGATGACGCTGGACAGGGTGGTGGCCACGGCCCCGACCAGGATGATGGCGCTGTTGGCCAGCACCTGGTCGATCACCGCCGGCGTGAAGTGCAGGCCGATGCCGATGCCCACTATCCACTGGCCGCACTTGCGTCCGCCCGGTACCTCCGCCAGCGGCAGGTTGCCGATGCAGCGCACGGCAATCACTGCCAGCAAGGAACCGACCATCCAGGGCAGCGGCCAGCCCACCAGGCTGGCCAGCCAGCCGCCGGTGGCGCCCACCACGGGCGTCAACCACCACTTAGGCATGGGCCACCAGCTTCGCCCTGGCGCGACGCGCACGCACCCAGCGAATGCCCGGCAGGGCCAGCATCAGCGCGGTGAGCATCCAGAGGGCGATGGTGATCGGGCTGCTCCAGAGGATGGCCAGATCGCCGTTGGTGATGGACAGGGCGCGACGCAGGTTGGACTCCATCAGCTCGCCGAGGACGAAGCCGAGGATCAGCGACGACATCGGGAAGTCCATCTTGCGCAGCAGGTAGCCGAACACCCCGAGGGCGGCCATCAGCACCAGGTCGAAGGTGGTGCTGTGCACCGCGTACACGCCCACCACGCTGACGATGGTGATCGCCGGCACCAGGATCCAGGTCGGCACGCTGAGCATGCGCGCGAATACGCCCACCAGCGGAATGTTCATCACCAGCAGGATCACGTTGCCGATGAACAGCGAGGCGATCAGGCCCCAGACCACGTCCGGCTGCTGCTCGAACAGCAGCGGGCCGGGGGTGATGTTGTAGAGGGTCAGGGCGCCGATCATCACCGCCGTGGTGCCCGAGCCGGGTACGCCCAGGGTCAGCATGGGGATCAGCGAGCCGCAGGCCGAGGCGTTGTTGGCCGCTTCGGGGGCCGCCACGCCGCGCAGGTCGCCGTCGCCGAAGCGGCCGGAGCTGCCGGCCATGCGCTTCTCGCTCATGTAGGTGATGGCGCTGGCGATGGTGGCGCCGGCGCCGGGCAGTACGCCGATGACGAAACCGGTTAGGGAGCTGCGCACGCTGCTCCACCAGGTGAAGGTGAACTCCTTGAGGTTGAACAGCATGCGTCCGCTGGCCGTGACCGCCTGCTGGCCGGTGGCGGTGTGTTCGAGCATCAGCAGCACTTCGCTGACGCTGAACAGGCCGATGACCACGATCACGAACTGGATGCCGTCGGACAGCCCGACGCTGTCGAAGGTGAAACGGTAGACACCGGTGGTGGCGTCCACGCCGACAGTGGCCAGGCCCAGGCCGATCAGTGCCGAGAGCAGCGTCTTGACCGGCTTGTCGCCGACCATGCCGCCCAGGCAGGCGATGGCGAAGACCATCAGCATGAAGTACTCCGCCGGGCCGAAGGCCACTGCCCAGTTGGCCAGGATCGGCGCGAAGAGCACCACGCCTATGGTGGCGATGGTGCTGCCGATGAAGGAACTCATGGCCGAGAGCGACAGGGCGATACCGGCCTTGCCCTGGCGCGCCAGCGGGTAGCCGTCGAGGGTGGTCATGATGGCGGCGGCGTCGCCCGGCACGTTGAGCAGGATGGCCGAGATGCGTCCGCCGTATTCGCAGCCGAGATAGACGGCGGCCAGCAGGATCAGCGCGGTTTCCGGCGGCAGGCCGAGGGCGTAGGCCAGCGGCAGCAGGATGGCCACGCCGTTGATCGGGCCCAGGCCCGGCAGCAGGCCGACCACGGTGCCGACGAAGGCGCCGAACAGGGCCACCAGCAGATTGATCGGACGCAGGGCGACATCGAAGCCCTGGGCCAGGAAGTTCAGGGTTTCCATATCAGTTCTCCAGGAATTCCAGCAGGCCCAGGGGCAGCGGCACATCCAGCAGGTAGTCGAACAGGCCGTAGAGCAGCACGGCCATCAGCACCCCGCTGACCAGGCTCGGCAGCGGCCGGCCCTTGAACACCAGGCCCAGGCCGAAACCCGCCAGGGCGGTGCTGAGGACGAAGCCCAGGGGCTCGAAGAGCAGGGCATAGGCGAACAGGGCGCCAACGCAGACGGCGACCCGGCGCGCCAGGGACCAGGAGATCGGCAGATCCTCGGCGTCGCCCGGCTTGTAGAGCAGCCAGAGCGCGGCCGTGGCCATCAGCAAGAGCAGCAGCAGGGGGTAGGCGCGCGGGCCCACCGGGTCATAGCTGAAGGGCGCCTGGAAGCCCCAGGCGACCACGGCGAGCAGGGCGCAGACGAGCAGCCAGACCGCAGCGAAGATTCGTACGTACATGGCGGTTTACCCAGAAGGGGGTTGATCTCCCCTCTCCGCCGGGAGAGGGGGCGGGGGTGAGGCTACTGCGCCAGGCCGAACTCGCCGGCGAGCTGCTTGTACTGCTTCACCTGCTCGAACACGTAGGCCTTCAATTGGTCGCCGGTCAGACTCAGGGGGAACAGGTCACGCTGTTCGCGCAGCTTGGCGAAGTCCTCGCTGGCCAGCAGGGTGTCGAACTGCTGCTTCCACCAGTTGAAGTCCTCGTCGCTGACCTCCGGGCCCATGTAGAAGCCGCGGATCACCGGCCAGACGATGTCGTAGCCCTGTTCCTTGGCGGTGGGGATGGCCGCCAGCTTGCCCGGCAGGCGCTGGTCGGACAGCACCGCGAGGATGCGGATCTTGCCGGCAGCCAGTTGCGGAGTGATCTCGCCGAGGCCGCTGCTGGTGACCTGGACATGGCCGCCGAGCATGGCTGTGAGGGTTTCGCCGCCGCCCTCGAAGGCGACGTAGCGCAGCTTCTGCGGGTCGATGCCGGCGGCTCGGGCGATCAGCGCGGTTTGCATCCAGTCCTGGCCGCCAATGGTGGCGCCGGCGCCGAAGACGATGCCGGCCGGGTCTTGCTTCACCGCTTCCACCAGGTCGCTCAGGGTCTTGTACGGGGAGTCGGCACGCACGGAGATCGCGCCGTAGTCGGTACCGATACCGGCCAGCCAGCGCACGGCGTTCTCGTCATAGCGGCCGAACTTGCCCTGGGCCAGGTTCAGCAGGGAACCCGAGGAGAAGGCGGTGATGGTGCCGGCGTCCTTCGGGCGCTGGGCCACCACCGCGTTGTAGGCCACGGCACCGACGCCGCCCGGCATGTAGGTGACCCGCATCGGCGCCTTGAGCAGGCCGCCGTCCTTGAGACCGCTCTGGGCCAGCTTGCAGGTCAGGTCGAAGCCGCCGCCGGGCTTGGCCGGGGCGATGCATTCCGGGCGCTTGGGCTCGGCCAACAGCTGGGTGGACAGCAGCAGGCCGGAGGTGATCAGGGCGATGCGGGAGAGGGTGGTCTTCATCGATTTTCTCCTGTGGAGTCTTATTTTGGTTCAGGCATCACCAGATCGGCAGGGCATAGCTGACGATCAGGCGCAGTTCATCCGCATCGCGGGCGAAGTTGGAGCGGAATCCGGCGTGGCGGGCGCGCAAGGTGAGGTTCTTCAGGCTGCCGCTGGGCACCACGTACTTGAACTCGACGTCGCGTTCCCACTCGCGGCCCTCCTCGGTGCTGCGGGCGACTTCGGCGTGGTCGCTGGTGACGTAGCGGGTCATGAAGCTCAGGCCCGGCACGCCCATGGCGGCGAAGTCCAGGTCATAGCGGGCCTGCCAGGAGCGCTGGTCGGCGTTGGCAAAGTCGTTGATCTGCACGAAGTTGACCAGGAAGGGGTCGCTGCCATCGATGTAGGCGTAGCCGGTGTCGCCGCTCATGCGCTGGTAGCCCAGGCCGACCTTGTGGCTGCCCTGGCCGTAGCTGAGCATGCCGTTGAGGGCGCGGTTGTCCACGGTGCCGGCCTCGGCGCGGCCGCTGTCGTCGCTGATGGCGTAGCGCAGGTCAGCGCTGAGGGTGCCGGCGCCCAGGGGCTGGCTGGCCAGGAGGCCGAAGAAGTGCTGACGGTACACCTCGTCCAGTTCGGCGAAGTAGTAGCGGCCGGTGTAGTGCTCGCTGAAGGCGTAGTCCAGGCCGCCGAGATCGTAGTGATCACCCGTGGCGGCCGCTGCGAAGCGCTTGTTCTTGTTGTTGATGGCCAGGTCTTCGGAATTAGTGGAGGCGCGGTCCTTGACCTCCGATAGGCGCCCGCCGGTGAAGGTCAGCTTGCTGATTTCCTTGGAGGTGAGCAGGCCGCCCTCGAAGACCTGGGGCAGGATGCGGCTGTCGCTGGCCTTCACCACCGGCAGTTCGGGGATGTGAGTACCCAGGCGCAGCTCGCTCTTCGAGGCGCGGACCTTGGCGGTCAGGCCCAGCTTGCTGTACTCGTCCGGCGTGCCGCCGTCGTCCTGTACCGGCAGCAGGTCGGTGCCGCTACGGCCTTTTCCGGAGTCCAGCTTGACGCCGAGCATGCCGAGCGCGTCGAGGCCCAGGCCGACGGTGCCTTCGGTGTAGCCGGATTCGACGTTGAGGATGAAGCCTTGCGCCCATTCTTCGCGCTTGTTCTGGCCGCTGCCGTCGCGGTAGTCGCGGTTGAGGTAGATGTTGCGGGCTTCGAGGGTGGCCGAGCTGTCCTTGAAGAATTCGGCGTGGGCCTGGGGGGCGAGGGTACAGCCCGCAATGGCGAGGCTGAGGATGCGAACAGGGGGCAATGCCCGCCGTACGGCAGTTTGCATCGGGTGGTCTCCATTGTTGTTCTTGTAGGCCGGCTCAACCACTGGCCGGCTTTTTATGGGTGGTTCTTGCCACCCTGTCGCGATGCTATGCAGTGAAACTTTCGCCAGGCTTTCAGCGTGAAAGAAAGTCGGCGCGACGTTCACAAGGGGCGACGGGCCGTTAAACTTCGGAACGATCGCTGCCAATTCGGAGACCTTGTCGTGCGAATCCTGCTGGTCGAAGACCATCCGCAACTTGCCGAAAGCGTTGCCCAAGTGCTCAAGGGCGCGGGCTGGACGGTGGACGTGCTGCATGACGGCGTGGCCGCCGACCTGGCCCTGGCCAGCGAGGACTACGCCCTGGCGGTGCTGGACGTGGGCCTGCCGCGCATGGATGGCTTCGAGGTGCTGGCGCGCCTGCGTGGGCGCGGCAAGACGCTGCCGGTGCTGATGCTGACCGCCCGTGGCGAGGTGAAGGACCGGGTCCATGGCCTCAATCTCGGCGCAGACGATTACCTGGCCAAGCCCTTCGAGCTGTCCGAACTGGAGGCCAGGGTCAAGGCGCTGTTGCGTCGCAGCGTGCTCGGTGGCGAGCAACAGCAGCGTTGCGGGGCGCTGGTCTACGACCTGGGTACCCGGCGTTTCAGCCTCGACGACGAGAACCTCAGCCTGACCTCCCGTGAACAATCGGTGCTGGAGGCATTGATCGCCCGCCCAGGCCGGGTGATGAGCAAGGAGCAACTGGCGTCCCAGGTATTCGGCCTGGACGAGGAAGCCAGCCCGGACGCCATCGAGATCTACATTCACCGCCTGCGCAAGAAGCTGGAGGGCAGTGCGGTACGCATCGTCACCTTCCGTGGCCTGGGTTATCTGCTGGAGAGCCAGGATGCGTGAAGCCGGCAGTCTGCGCGGGCGGCTGCTGCGCCGCCTGGCGCTGATGCTCGGCGCCCTGTTGCTGATCGCCAGCCTGAGTTCCTACTGGAACGCCCGCGGTGCCGCCGATACCGCCTATGACCGCACCCTGCTGGCTTCGGCCCGCGCCATCGCCGGCGGCCTCTACGAGGCCGACGGGCGCCTGAAGGCCGACGTGCCCTATGTGGCGCTGGATACCTTCGCCTACGACATCGCCGGTCGCATCTTCTACCAGGTGCTCGACCCGGACGGGAAGCTGGTATCGGGCTACGACAACCTGCCGCCGCCCCCGCCGGGGACCCGACGCACCGACGACTACCCGGCCCTGGCGCGGTTCTACGACAGCGAGTACCAGGGTGTGGGCGTGCGGGTGGTCAGCCTGCTGCAACCGGTGAGCGAACCGCGGCTCAACGGCATTGCCGAGATTCGCGTGGCCGAGACCGAAAGCGCCCGCGAACGGCTGGCCCGCGGGCTGCTGGTGGACAGTTTGTGGCGCCTGGTGTTGCTGGTGGTGGCGGCTCTTGTGCTGGTCTGGCTGGCGGTGAGCGCCGCGCTGCGCCCGCTGAACAAGCTGCGCCTGGCGGTAGAAGAGCGCCAGGTCGACGACTTGCGGCCCCTGCCGGAAGTCGCCGTGCAGCGCGAGTTGCGGCCGCTGGTGGATGCCCTGAACCAGTTCACCGAGCGCCTGCGCAGTCTGTTCCAGCGCCAGGCGGACTTCATCGCCGATGCGTCCCACGAGTTGCGCACGCCGTTGGCGGCCCTCAAGGCGCGGGTCGACCTCGGCCTGCGCGAGCAGGACCCGGCAGTGTGGCGCGCCACCCTGGAGGAAGCGGCGCAGAACACCGATCGCCTGACCCACCTGGCCAATCAGCTGCTGTCCCTGGCGCGCATCGAGAGTGGCGCGCGGGCCATCGCCGAGGGCGGCGCCGAACGCATCGAGCTGGGCCAACTGGCCCGCGAGCTGGGCATGGCCCTGGCTCCGCTGGCCCATGCGCGTGGTGTGGCGCTGGCCCTGGAGGCCGAGGACCAGGCCTGGGTGATGGGCGAACCGACGCTACTCAACGAACTGCTCTGCAACCTGGTGGACAACGCCCTGGCGCACACGCCCAAGGGCGGCAATGTGGTATTGCGAGTGCGCTCGCCGGCGGTGCTGGAAGTGGAGGATGACGGCAGCGGCATCCCGCCCGAGGAGCGCGACAAGGTGTTCCAGCGCTTCTACCGGCGCAGTGTGCAGGGCCGCGGAGCGGGGCTGGGGCTGGCGATAGTCGGTGAAATCTGCAGCGCCCACCAGGCGCAGATCAGCCTGCATGACGGCGAAAGCGGCGGATTGAAGGTGCGGGTGAGCTTTCCACCGGCGTGAGGTGTGCCGTGTGGATGGGGTCTTTGTGGGGGCGAATTCATTCGCCAAGGGCGGCGCAGCTGCCCCTCCGAACCCCCTAGGGCGAACCTGCGGTCCGCTTGGCGATTGAAATCGCCCCTACAGGGGGCAATCACGGCGCCAGGAGCCCGGCTCCGCATCGCCGGTGGATCGGTAAAGCGTGATCCACCCTTGTATCTCGACTAGCGTCCTTTCAAAGAGCGATAGTCCCCGACTGATCATCGGGGGAGGGTCAGGAAGCCGTATCCACCCTTAGGCCTCGAGCTTGCGACGTAGATAGTGC